>NZ_ATVH01000018.1 GCF_000420625.1 Fodinicurvata sediminis DSM 21159
CCGATGTATTCGGCCTGTTCCTTGGAGAGCTCGGAGAGGTGGGCGCCGATCTTGTCGAGATGCAGCTTGGCGACCTTCTCGTCCAGGTGCTTGGGCAGCACATAGACCTGACGCTCGTAGTTCTCGTGGTTCTTCCACAGCTCCATCTGGGCCAGCACCTGGTTGGTGAAGGATGCGCTCATCACGAAGCTGGGATGGCCCGTGCCGCAGCCCAGGTTCACCAGACGGCCCTCGGCCAACAGGATGATCTTGTGCCCGTCCGGGAACTCGATCTGGTCCACCTGCGGCTTGATCGACTGCCACTTCAGGTTCTTCAGCCCCTCGACCTGGATCTCGTTGTCGAAGTGCCCGATGTTGCAGACAATCGCACGGTCCTTCATGGCCCGCATGTGGTCCACCGTGATGACATCGGCGTTGCCCGTGGCGGTGACGAAGACGTCCGCCTTGGGGGCAGCCTCTTCCATGGTCACCACCTCGAAGCCTTCCATCGCCGCCTGCAGGGCGCAGATCGGATCGATCTCGGTGACCATCACGCGCGCCCCGGCATGACGCAGGGACTCCGCCGAGCCCTTGCCCACGTCGCCGAAGCCGGCCACGACAGCGGTCTTGCCCGCCATCATCACGTCGGTGGCGCGGCGAATGCCGTCCACAAGGCTCTCGCGGCAGCCGTACTTGTTGTCAAACTTCGACTTGGTCACCGAGTCGTTCACGTTGATCGCCGGGCACTTCAGCGTGCCCGCCTTGGCCATCTCGTAGAGACGCAAGACACCCGTGGTGGTCTCCTCCGAGATGCCCTTCACATCGTCCATGATCTCAACATACTCAGGCCGGTGCAGCATCTCGGTCAGGTCGCCGCCGTCGTCCAGAACCATGTTCGGGCGCCAGCCGTTCGGGCCCTCGATGGTCTGCTTGATGCACCACTCGTATTCCTCCTCGCTCATGCCCTTCCAGGCAAAGACCGGAACGCCAGAGGCCGCAATCGCCGCCGCCGCCTGGTCCTGCGTCGAGAAGATGTTGCACGACGACCAGCGCACCTCGGCGCCCAGCGCCGTCAGGGTCTCGATCAGAACACCCGTCTGGATCGTCATGTGAAGACAACCGGCAATCCGCGCGCCCTTCAGCGGCTGCGATGCCGCATACTCCTCGCGCGTCGCCATCAGGCCCGGCATCTCCGTCTCCGCTATCTCAAGCTCAAGACGACCCCAGTCCGCCAGGCTGATGTCCTTTACCTTGTAGTCGTCGAAGTTGGCTTCTTTCTTTACAGTACTCATGTGTAAGTCTCTTTATCCCTTGATTAATCCGTTTGCCTGGGTGCACCGAAGCGGCGGCCGGATTGCCCGACCACCGCTTCAGGAGTGCATGCCTCTACGGCCTTACTCGGCGGCCATCAGGCCGGCGTCGTTGGCCAGGGCTTCAGCCTTGTCGGTGCGCTCCCAGGTGAAGTCCGGATCGTTGCGGCCAAAGTGGCCGTTAGATGCGGTCTTGCGGAAGATCGGACGACGCAGGTCCAGATCTTCGACAATGGCCTTCGGACGCAGGTCGAAGTGCTCGCGAATGAGCTTTTCGATCTGGGTCTCATCGATGCGGCCGGTACCGAAGGTGTTCACGTGAATGGACATCGGCTCGGCCACGCCAATGGCATAGGCGATCTGGACCTCGCACTTGTCGGCCAGGCCAGCAGCGACGACGTTCTTGGCGACGTAGCGGGTGGCGTAGGCGGCCGAACGGTCAACCTTGGTGGAGTCCTTTCCGGAGAAGGCACCGCCGCCGTGACGGCCCATGCCGCCATAGGTGTCGACGATGATCTTGCGACCGGTCAGGCCACAGTCGCCAACCGGGCCACCGATCACGAAACGACCGGTCGGGTTGACCAGATAGCGAGTCTTGTCGCTGATCATGTGCTTCGGCAGGGCCGGCTTGATGATCTCTTCGACCACGGCTTCCTCGAGGTCCTTGTACTCGACATCGGGGTCATGCTGCGTCGAGAGAACCACCGTATCGATATGTGTCGGCTTGTCGTTCTCGTAGGCCACGGAGACCTGGGACTTCACGTCCGGGCGCAGCCAGCTGATCTTGCCTTCCTTGCGCACGATGCTCTGACGCTCGGTCAGCTTGTGCGACAGCAGGATGGGCAGCGGCATAAGCTCGTCGCTTTCGCGGCAGGCATAGCCGAACATCATGCCCTGGTCGCCAGCACCCTGGCTGCGATCCAGGCCGGCGCCCTCGTCGACACCCTGGGCAATGTCCGGGCTCTGCTTGTCGATGGACAGCAGGACGCCGCAGGTGTTGCCGTCATAGCCCAGCTCGCTGCGGTCATAACCGATGTCGAGAATGGTATCGCGTGCGATCTGGGTGTAATCGACTGTCGCATTCGCGGTGATTTCCCCGGAGAGAATGCAAAGGCCGGTGTTCACCAGCGTTTCGCAGGCGACGCGAGCGGCCGGGTCCTGCTTCAGAATTTCATCCAGAACGGCGTCGGAGATGTTATCGGCCAACTTGTCCGGATGGCCGGCACCGACGGATTCAGAAGAAAAGATATATTCCTTGGGCATCAGGGATCCCCTTTCTGTAGTTGCACTATGTTGTTCGCGATGAACCGCGATAAAAAATCGTCCGGGCCGCACAAACCTGGCAGCCCGGACGTGTTGTCTGGGCAATCAACCTCAGTGAGGTTTGGTTGCCAGGAAGAATTCCCAACCAATCTTGTTCGCGTTGCCGGAATCGACCCAGAACTTCAGGGCATCGGATGTCTTGTCGACGACCTGCTTGCCGATGCGGCGCTCGAATTCCTTGCGGCGAGTCTCGAGCTGAGTGCGGACCCAGTCATATGTCGGGGCTACATTCTCGGACCAATCGGCGTGGTGGGCCAGTGAAAAACCGGCCTTCTTCAACGCATTCATGTAGTCATCTGTATCCCACATGTCGGGCGATTTGACACGGTCATAAATCTTCTCGCGGTCCTCCTGGGGCGTGCCGTTACGAACCAAAAGGTCCGTGAAGACAAGCGTACCGCCGGGTTTGAGCACTCTATAAGCTTCCTCGATCACGCGCCCCTTGTCGACGGCATGCAGGAAGGCTTCCTGGGACCAGTAGCTTTCGAAGCTGTTGTCCTCGTACTGGAGATCGTGGAAATCGGCCCATTCAAAGGATACGAGCTCGTCGAGTCCTTCCTTGGCGGTCAACTCGCGGCCGTGGGCGAGTTCACGATCGGAAATGTTCGTCGCCAGAACTTCGCAGCTGAAGCGACGCGCCAGGAAGCGGGCGAGTGCTCCATAGCCGCAGCCCACGTCCAGGACCCGATCATTCGGACCAAGTGTGACGCGCTCTGCCATCTGCTCGTTTGAGCGGACCATCGCGTCGATCAGGCTATCATCGGGGCTTTCAAAGTAGCCGATGTGGATGTTCTCACCCCAGATGTCGCGGTAGATCTCATCCGCGGCGCCGTCATAGTAGGCTTTCGTTTCGCGAACGATCTTACCAATATCGGTATCCATAAATACCTCCGTTATTCAGGCTTCAGTGACGCAGTTCAAAAATGCGTCTTACTTGGCCTTGATGGCGACCTGCTGAATGAAGTCGACTTCATTCGTCTTGTAGGGTTTTGTGAAGTCGCCGTAGCTTTCCACATCCTTGAACCCGGCTTCCTTCATGGTTTTCACCATGTAGTTGTAGCGCAGCGGGAACAGGTTCAGGTGGTACTTGCTCTTGTCGGGGTAGGTATATTCGAAGCGCATAACCTGCGGAGAAATCTCCACCGGACGGGCGTCGACATTATCACCAGTGTAATAGAACTCGTGCTTGGTGGAGAAGCCTTCGTCCAGGATGCGATCATAATTACGGTGGTCCAACACCAGGATTCCACCTGGACGCAGGGCCTTGAACATGGCCTCCAGGGCTTCCACGCGCGCTTCATGCTCGAACAGGTGCGAGAAGGCGTTGCCCAGGCAGAGCAGGGCGTCGAAGGATTCCTCGCCATAGTGATCGGCAAGTTCGCGCCAGTCGACGACAGCGATGTCTTCCAGATCGGCATTGTGTTGCTTGGCGTTGCGCTTGGTCTGCTCGATCATGTTGGCAGAACCGTCGGTGGCGACAACATCCAGGTCGGTGTTCAGCGCCAGGGTCACGGCATGATAGCCGGTGCCGGTCGCAATGTCTGCCACGCGCTGGCAATTGTGTTGTTCGAGAAGCTTTTCAAAGAAACCGGCTTCCCCTTCCTGACGGCCTTCCCAGCCAATCAGGTCATCCCAACGCGATGCGAATTCCTCTGTATACTCGTGCTTGTAGTGTTCGTTATGCATGATTGCTCCCTCGGTCTTGTGCGTCCCGATAATGGGCGCACTTCTCAAAGCTCACGGTCGTGAGCATTACGATAAATTTTGCGCAAAACCGGAATCGTCGCTGATAAAACCAGTTAAATCAGCGGTTCAATTTCTACTCGAATAAGTAAAAACCTGTTCAACGATTTCCTAGTCGAGTCCTCTGAACTCTAAAAGCGAGTGTTTCAATAGAGCAGTGATTGCCTAAGTCGCTTCGAGGATATGTACGTCGTTCATAAGACATAGATGATTTTCGGTGATACTTGCAACCCCCTAGCCGAAGTTTTTTTGCTTAAAGCGTCATCCGTGTCGCAAACAGACATGTTTTCGGGCTGCACAAGCGCTTGTCATCTCTGGTGAATCTCTTGACCTTCCAGTTGGTGGAAGGGGCATATGCTGTGCAGTTCATTCATCGACGACGTCGCGAGCGCCAGGATTTTTGTTTCCACTGCGACATCCTTCATCAAGGAGCGACGTCGTTTAGAAAGAGAGCATGAAGCCATGATCTGCCCACACAGTCACAGAAACGACAGGGAATCGATGGAAACCGTACATTCACATGAGAATTGCTGTCGTGAAAGCGACAATGGGGTTTCTGGAAGCGACGTGACCGACCCGGTTTGCGAAATGTCCGTGAATCCCGAAACAGCGAAACACAGTTCCAGCTATCAGGGGGTAACCTACTATTTCTGCTCTGGGCGCTGCCTGGAAAAATTCCAGGCCGCTCCGGAAGACTATCTTGATCCCGACAAGCGCCGGAAGCGGGAGGAAGCCGTGCCGGCTGGTACGATCTATACCTGTCCGATGCATCCGGAAGTTCGGCAAGAGGGGCCGGGCAACTGTCCTGAATGCGGCATGGCGTTGGAGCCGGAAACGGTCAGCCTGGATGATGGTCCGAATCCCGAGCTCATCGACATGTCGCGTCGTTTCTGGGTGGCCTTTGCGCTGACCCTGCCTCTGGCGGTGGTAGAGATGAGTGCACACCTGCTTGGCCTGGAACTTTTAGCGCCACAGCTTTCGATCTGGATGCAGGTCGTATTGGCGACACCGGTGGTGCTGTGGGCAGGGTGGCCTTTCTTCCTGCGTGGCTGGCAGTCGATCAAGGCACGCAGTCTGAACATGTTCACGTTGATTGCCATGGGAACGGGTGTGGCCTGGCTCTACTCAATGGTGGCGGCTTTCCTGCCCGGCCTCTTCCCCGAGGTCTTCCGCAATGAACACGGCTTGGTGGCCGTCTATTTCGAGGCGGCAGCCATGATCATCACGCTGGTGCTGCTGGGGCAGGTGCTTGAGCTCAAGGCGCGTGAGCGAACTTCTGGAGCTCTGAAAGCCTTGCTGGGACTGGCTCCCAAGACGGCGCGCCGTGTCAGGGATGGACAGGACGAGGAGGTCGACCTGGAAGACATCCAGGTGGGCGATCATCTGCGGGTTCGACCCGGTGAAAAGGTTCCGGTCGACGGGCGCATTCTGGAAGGTACAGCGACACTGGATGAATCCATGGTTACCGGCGAGTCGCAGCCGGTCAGCAAGCAACCCGGCGACCCTCTGGTAGGCGGTACTGTGAATCGAAGCGGCTCACTGGTCATGGAGGCCGAAAAGATCGGGCGTGATACCCTGCTGTCGCGAATCGTACAGATGGTGGCCGATGCCCAGCGCAGCCAGGCACCAATCCAGAGGCTGGCAGACAAGGTTTCCGCCTGGTTCGTGCCCACCGTCATCGCAGTTGCGGTGGTTGCCTTTGTCGCCTGGTTCCTGGTCGGACCTTCCCCCGCCTTCTCGCATGGCCTGATTGCAGCAGTCAGCGTGCTGATCATTGCTTGCCCCTGCGCCCTGGGCCTGGCCACACCCATGTCCATCATGGTCGGTGTGGGGCATGGCGCCGGTGCTGGCGTGCTGATACGCAACGCAGAGGCGCTCGAGCGCTTCGAAAAGGTGGATACGCTCGTCGTGGACAAGACAGGCACTCTGACCGAAGGGCGCCCGCGTGTGACGCATGTCGAGGCTCTTTCCGAGGCGAGCGAGGAAGAGATCCTGGCCCTGGCGGCAGGATTGGAGCGTGCCAGTGAGCACCCCCTGGCTTTGGCGATCCTCCAGGCGGCACAGGATCGCGGCCTGGACACCCAGGAGCCGAAAGCCGTGGATGCGCCTTCCGGACGGGGAATCGTGGGCGAGCTTGCCGGCAGGCGGGTTGCCCTCGGCAATCGCATGCTGATGCAGGACGAGGAGGTCAGTCTTGGGGAAGCAGAACCGCGCGCGGACTCCCTGAGAGCCGATGGAGCAACCGTCATCTACATGGCTCGCGATGGACAGCTGCTTGGCTTGCTGGCCATAGCCGATCCGATCAAGGAGACTACGGCGGAGGCCATAAGCACCCTACGCCAGGCCGGCCTGCGGATTGTCATGCTGACGGGCGACAACACGCGGACGGCACAGGCGGTCGCACGGCAACTGAATATCGATGAAGTGAAAGCCGAAGTCCTGCCTGAACAGAAGAGCGAAGTCGTCGCGCAATTGCGCCAGGAAGGCCGTATCGTCGCCATGGCGGGCGACGGCGTGAACGACGCACCGGCCCTGGCCATGGCAGATGTCGGTATTGCCATGGGAAGCGGCACGGATGTGGCCATGGAAAGTGCCGGTGTGACACTGGTGAAGGGGGATCTGAGGGGCATTGTGCGGGCACGCCAACTCTCACTGGCGACCATGCGCAATATCCGCCAGAATCTGTTCTTTGCCTTCGTCTACAACTCTCTGGGCGTGCCGATTGCGGCCGGGGTGCTCTACCCCTTCATCGGGCTGTTGCTCAGTCCGATCTTCGCCGCGGCGGCCATGGCGCTCTCTTCGGCTTCGGTCATTGCCAACGCGCTGCGGCTCAGACGTCTGCGTTTCGAGTGAAAGCGGCCGAGTGACTCCGTCCGGAGATCCCGGGCGGGGTCACTCGAAGGCTTCTTCCCAAGTGCCGCGCGTGGCCGCCTTGGAATATTCAGTGGCCCTGTTCTCGAAGAAGTTGGTGTGCTCCATGCCGTTCAGCATTGCGTCCAGCCAGGGCAGGGGGTTCTGCTCGATGCGGTAGATGGGCTGCAGGCCAAGCTGGGAGAGCCGGCGGTCGGCAATGTAGCGGATATAGCGCTTCACCTCATCGGCCGTCAGTCCCTCGATATCATCCAGTTCGAAGGCCAGGTCGATGAAGGCATCTTCGTGGGTGACGATGGTCTCGCAGGCGCGATAGAGCTCGCGTTCCAAGCCCCCTTCCCAGACTTCCGGGTTTTCCTCCACGAAGGTGCGGAACAGCTGGATGATGGAAGCGGTGTGCAGGGATTCATCGCGTACCGACCAGGAGACAATCTGGCCCATTCCCTTCATCTTGTTGAAGCGTGGGAAGTTGAGCAGGATCGCAAAGCTGGCAAAGAGCTGGAGACCTTCCGTGAAGCCGCCGAAGACGGCGAGAGTCAACGCAATGTCCCGATTCGTCTCCACCCCGAAGTGCTGCATATAGTCGTACTTGTCGCGCATCTCCTTGTAATGAAGGAAGGCGCTGTACTCCGTCTCCGGCATGCCAATGGTGTCGAGCAGGTGACTGTAGGCTGCAATATGGATGGTTTCCATGTTCGAGAAGGCCGCCAGCATCATCTGCACTTCCGTCGGCTGAAAGACACGCGAATAGTGCTTCATGTAGCAGTTGTTCACTTCCACGTCGGACTGCGTGAAGAAGCGGAATATCTGGGTCAGGAGGTTGCGCTCGGCCTGGGTCAGGTTGCGCTGCCAGTCCTTGACGTCGTCAGCCAGCGGTACTTCCTCTGGCAGCCAGTGGATGCGCTGTTGGGTCAGCCAGGCGTCATAGGCCCAAGGATAGCGGAAGGGTTTGTAGATCGGGTCGGATTTCAGAAGCGACATGGAATGACTTTCCCGGTTCGGCTTTGCAAGTGGCCGTATGATGAGAGGGCGTGGCCTGCTATTGGCAGGACAGGCATTCCTCGTAATCGATGTTGCCGTCCTGGGCGGCCGGCTTATCCTCTCCATTCACCTTGCCCTGCAGGGGAACCATTGCGCCAGACATCAGGCCCATGGCCGATTCCGCGCGCTGAACCGAGCGCGAGCGGCAGTAGTAGAGGCTCTTAACGCCCCGCTTCCAGGCCATGAGGTGTATCTGGTGCAGATCGCGCTTGTGCACGTCGCCCGGCAGGAAAAGATTCAGCGACTGGGCCTGGCAGATATAGGGCGCCCGGTCACCGGCCAGTTCGATCAGCCAGCGCTGGTCCAGTTCGAAAGCGGTCTTGAAGACGTCCTTCTCGTGATCGTCCAGGCGGTCGAGATGCTGGACCGAGCCGTTGTTCAGCGTGATCGAGCTCCAGGTTTCCTCGTCGTTGAGCCCGCGTTCTTCCAGCAAGGCCATGAGGTGCGGATTTCGGACATTGAAGGAGCCGGACAGCGTCTTGTGGGTGAAGGAATTGCCGGCTGTGGGTTCGATGCCCGGAGACGCGCCGCCGCAAATGATGGAGATGGATGCTGTCGGCGCGATGGCCATCTTGTTCGAGAAGCGTTCTATGATCCTGTGTTCGGCCGCGTCGGGGCAGGGGCCGCGCTCTTCGGCCAGCTTGCGGGAAGCGGTGTCGGCCTGTTGCCGGATGTGCTTGAAGATGCGCTCGTTCCACACCTTGGCCATGACGCTTTCCCAGGGGATGCGGTTCTTCTGCAGGAAGGAGTGGAAGCCCATCACCCCCAGACCTACGGAACGTTCGCGCTGGGCTGAGTAGCGCGCACGGGCCATGCTGTCCGGTGCATTCTGGATATAATCTTCCAGGACATTGTCCAGGAACCGCATGACGTCCTCGATGAATCCCTCCTGGGTATTCCATTCCTCCCAGGTCTCCAGATTCAGCGAGGACAGGCAGCAGACGGCTGTGCGGTCGTTGCCCAGGTGGTCGATGCCCGTGGGCAGGGTGATCTCGCTGCAGAGATTGGACATCTTCACGCTGAGACCTGAGCGCTTCTGGTGCTCGGGAATCGCGCGATTCACGTGGTCGGAATAGATGATGTAGGGCTCGCCCGTTTCGACCCGGGCGGTCAGGATGCGGATCCAGAGCTGGCGCGCGGATATCCTGCGGATCACGGATCCGTCCTTCGGACTCTTCAGGGCCCAGTCCTCGTCGTCCGTGACCGCGCGCATGAAGGCGTCGGGAATGGTGATACCGTGATGCAGGTTGAGCGCCTTGCGGTTGGGGTCGCCGCCGGTGGGGCGGCGCAGTTCCACGAATTCCTCGATCTCCGGATGGTCCACAGGCATGTAGACGGCTGCCGAGCCACGGCGCAGGGAGCCCTGGCTGATGGCAAGAGTCAGGGAGTCCATGACGCGGATGAAAGGGATGACGCCGCTGGTCTTGCCGTTCATGCCGACCTTCTCGCCGATGGAGCGCAGGTTGCCCCAATAGCTTCCGATTCCGCCGCCTCGGGCAGCCAGCCAGACGTTCTCGTTCCACAGGTCGACGATACCGTCCAGGGAATCGCCGGCTTCGTTCAGGAAGCAGGAGATCGGCAGGCCGCGCTTCGTGCCTCCGTTGGAGAGCACCGGCGTGGCCGGCATGAACCAGAGTTTCGAGATGTAATCATAAAGCCTCTGGGCATGGGGGGAGTCGTCCGCATAATGGGCAGCCACGCGGGCGAAGAGATCCTGGTACGATTCGCCGGGCAGCAGGTAGCGATCCACCAACGTTGCCTTGCCGAAAGCGGTCAGGCGGGCATCGCGGTCGCGTTCCATCTCCACAGTGATACCCCGGTCGTTCTGAAAGCGATCGCGAATGGAATCATCCGGAAGAAGCTCCTCGGTGGTGGAATGGACGGCGTCCTCGACTGGCCCCCGGGGACTTTCGTCGTGGGAGGTGTTCCCTGCGGCGGCCCCTGCGCTTGCATCTGTCCCCATCTTGTCCACAGGTTCGGCGGACTCCGTGTTTGCCCGTCTCGCCTGCAATACTGCCGCGCCGTCCATTCCAGTCTCCATTTGTCCACAAGCTGTGAAAAGTTGACCTGTGCGCAAAATATTGCGCATTCCCCCAGCCAACCCACCAAATCTAGCAGAAGCGTATTTTCTGTCTATTGGAACATATCAGGAACATATTTTCGAGGGCAAGCCTGTGGCCAAGAGGGAACAGTCCAACTTGAGGCGACTCGTCACGGCGCCGTAAGCAGAGTGGTATGTGTGGACGTTACTTTCTTCTTTCCCCTGCGGAGCGTCTGCGAGAGCTTTTTCGCTTGGCAGATTTGCCGCAGCTTCGTCCCAGGGCCAATATTGCGCCGGGGAGCACCATTCCAGCTTTTCGCAATGAAGAGGGCCAGGGGCTGTCCTTCTTCGCGCCACAGTGGGGTCTTGTTCCCGACTGGGCAAAGGACGGGGAAATGGCCTTGCGCCTGAAGAACGCGCGCTGCGAAACGGCGCCTGAGAAACCGGCCTTTCGGGAGGCCTGGCAGCGGCGTCGTTGTCTGATCCCGGCGGACGGTTTTCTGGAATGGTCCGAAGGGCGTGGCCCGAAACAGCCCTATGGCGTGCGTCATTGCGCAGGCGACTTGCTGGTTTTTGCGGGGCTCTGGGAGCGCTGGTACGATCCTGCGGAAACGGCGCCGCGTGCCCTGGAAAGCTGTACCATCCTGACGACCGCCGCACGCGGGGCATTGCGAACGGTCCACCATCGCATGCCGGTCATACTCCAGCCCCGTGAGTTTGAACACTGGCTCGACCCGGCAACTTCAAGTGCGCACTTGATGCAATTGGTGGATCGTTATCCCGAGGATGAGCTTGTGATCGACGCCTTTCCGCAGGCACTCAACGATTCACGCGTGGAGGACCCTTCACTGCTGCGGCCGGTTCCACAGGAAGACACGGTCCCATTGCAGGGATCACTCTTTTAGATTGACCGGCTGATAGTCGGTTTGATCCGGGCGTCCCGGGGCGAAAAGCCAAACCGGGCGGCGTGGTGCCTCAACACTGTCGAGGCGAATGTCGGGCAGGGCCAGCAACGAACTGGAAAGCGTACCGAACCCATTCTCCAGAGAAAAGCACATTGCGGCTGAGTCCTTCTCGCCGGAAGAGACCTCGGTAGCGGCCAGGAGGCTTTGCCAGTCCTGCCAATCGTTGTTCTCCGGCTCGGGCCGGGTGGCGGCACGGAAACGAGGCAGGTAACGGCGGATTCGTCCACTGGAGGTGTCGTTCAGATCAAAAGCGCTCAGCATCGACAGGCCCGGTGGAAGTGGAAAAACCTCGATATCGGCATCCTCGGCGTCACTGTGACGTATCCAGAAGGCGTCCAGTGCATCGGCCACCACCAGATTGAAACTGCGGTAAGCGCGCGGGTCCAGATCGGCAAGGGCATCCGCAGCGGCAGTAGCTTCGGCATGATCCAGGGCCTCCAGGACCAGTTCGCCGCGGCTGCGCCGGTCCGGGGAAGGGCCGAGACTGCCATAGCGATTGAGCACGGCCGCCATCAGGCCGTCGTCGTTCACTCCCATCCAGGCGCCATCGGACTGCAGATCCTGTCCGGCAACCACGTGAGGACGGTCGGGCCAGTGGCGGCCAGGGGGCTTCCAGGGGCGGTCCTGCATCTCGTCGCGGTTGGCTGCGACCAGGATGGGCCAGTCGTGGCCCGGTGCGCGATCGATGACGAGAGTGCACATAGTCGAAAATCCATTTTCTGCTGGCTATTCACCTATCGGGTCCGAAACGCTATAACGGCGCTTCCAGATACATAAAGCGGGAAGGCCGTGATTTCGACAGCTTCCCCGGCCCGCAACAGTGAAAGGCAGACATTCATGAGTTTCAGTGACCGCCAGAAGGCTTTCGAGGACAAGTACAAGCATGATCAGGAGCTTCAGTTCAAGGTTATGGTGCGCCGGAACAAGCTTCTTGGCCTTTTCATCGCGGAATTGTTGGGCCTGACCGGGGAGAAAGCGGAAACCTATGCCCGCGATGTGATCAGCACGGATTTCGAGGAGCCGGGCGACGAGGATGTCGTGCGCAAGGTCATGGCCGATATCCAGAACAGTGACGTCGATTTTTCCGAGCATCGCCTGCGCAAGAAGATCGATGAACTGACGTCTGTGGCCAAGCAGCAGATCATGTCCGAATAGGCAACTTCGGCGGCCGATCAGGCATGAGAAAGGGGCGGATCCAAACGGGGTCCGCCCCTTTTTGTCGAATCCTCCTCAGCAAAACAGGGGTTATGCTTCGTCGAAAACCCGTCGAAAGATCGTGTCCACATGCTTGGTGTGGTAGGCAGGGTCGAACAGGGATTCCAGGTCATCATCGGAAATGGCGACCTCGGGGTCTGCTTTCAGCAGATCCAGGAAGTCTGCCTGCTCTTCCCATACCTTCATGGCATTGCGCTGGACCACGGCGTAAGCATCCTCACGGCTGAGTCCGGCCTGGGTCAGGCCCAGCAGAACCCGCTGTGAGTTCACGAGACCGCCCAGCAGGTCCAGATTGCGCTGCATGTTTTCCGGATAGACTAGAAGTTTCTCGATGACCCCGGCCATGCGGTTGAGGGCAAAGTCCAGGGTGACCGTGGCATCCGGGCCGATCATGCGCTCGACGGAAGAGTGCGAGATATCCCGTTCGTGCCAGAGGGCCACATTCTCCATGGCGGGTGTAACGGCCGAGCGCACAATCCGGGCCAGGCCCGTAAGGTTCTCGGTCAGGACGGGGTTGCGCTTGTGCGGCATGGCCGAAGAGCCCTTCTGGCCCGGCGAGAAGAATTCCTCGGCTTCTCGGACTTCAGTGCGCTGCAGGTGGCGGATTTCCACCGCCAGGTTTTCCATGGACGAGGCAATCACGCCCAGCGTCGCGAAAAAGGCGGCATGGCGATCACGCGGTATGATCTGTGTGGAGACAGGTTCGGGCACCAATCCCATCTTCTTCGCCACATACTCCTCCACAAAGGGATCGATATTGGCAAAGCTGCCAACGGCGCCGGATATGGCGCAGGTGGCGATTTCGCTGCGGGCCTGTTCCAGGCGCGCGCGATTGCGGGCAAAAGCGGCATAGTGACTGGCCAGTTTCAGGCCAAAGGTCACAGGTTCGGCATGGATGCCATGGCTGCGGCCCAGGCAGACGGTGTGCTTGAATTCGTAGGCCCGCTTCTTGAGGGCCTCCAGCAAGCGGTCCAGGTCGGCCAGCAGGATGTCCGTTGCGCGGGCAAGCTGGATGGCCAGACAGGTATCCAGCACGTCCGATGAAGTCATGCCCTGGTGCAGGAAGCGGGCCGGCTCACCCACGTGTTCGGCGACGTTGGTCAGGAAGGCAATGACATCGTGCTTGGTTTCTTGCTCGATCTCGTCAATGCGCTGCACTTCGAAAGCGCCCTTGTCCCAGATGGCTTTCGCGGCCTCCTGGGGAATGATGCCCAGCTCTGCCATTGCATCACAGGCATGGGCCTCGATCTCGAACCAGATGCGGAACTTGGCTTCAGGTTCCCAAAGGGCGGTCATTTCCGGGCGGCTGTAGCGGGGGATCATGGTTGCGTGTCCTGCTGCAAATGGGGATGGACGTCACTGCAGGGGCGGTAGCCGAGACCGCCCCAAAGGTCAAGCTGCTGCCTGTTCTTTGAGAGTAGCGGGCAGGAGAGGTGGATCAGTAGTCCCACTGCCAGCGGATACCCACCTGGCTGCCGCCATCCGAGCCAGTCTTACTGTTCACCTTGATGTTATCGGTGACATCCAGTTCCACGTTCAGTTCGGTGCTACCGGCCTGTGTACCCTGTTCCACACCGACAAATACGCCGTCCGCCAGGTAGCGACCGACGGTGACGCTGCCCAGGCCCTCACCCTCTTCTTCGCTTGGAGTGAAGGAAACCACATCAGCACCCAGCAGGTTGCGGGCAATATCCGTGATGCCCGGGCCACCGCTGGTCAGGGTGGCTGCAGTGTTGGCCAGCATCAGTGCTTCACCAGGAGACAGGCGGCTGCTGTTCTTGTTGAAAAGCACGCGCGAAAGCACCTCGTCCTCGGGGAGGATCGGGTTGGAGGTAAGATTGATTTTGGGTGAAGAGGCCGAGCCGGTCACCTTGATGATGGCCTGAATATCTCCGGCCTGTGTTGCCGCGGAAAGGTCCAGGCTCGGATCGAGGTTGTTTCCGGGCGGCAGGGATACACTGCCTTCCTGAAGCTGGAAGGACTTGCCCGCAATGGAGAAGCTGCCGCGTTGCGGCTCCAGGCTGCCTACAACACGTGGCGCGGAGGCCGTTCCTGAAACGGAGAAGTGGCCGCCCCATTCCGAGTCCAGGCCGCGCCCCCGAACGAAGACACGACGTGGCAGGTCGATCTCGACATCCAGGCTGATGACCGGGCCGCTCGAAGCTGTTTCCTCCTGTTGCTCGCTGTCCTCTGAGCTTTCTTCGCTGTCGTCCTGATCCTGCCCCAGTATAGTAACGTTATCCAGTTCGGTGACCGAGGGCGGCAGTTCGTCGACCAGACGGATCTCGATGGAGTCGTTGCGAATCTGCCCCGTCAGTTCGGATTGGCCGAGCAGGTCTCCCTGAAGGGATAGATTTCCGGAGAGATGGGCTGTTACGTCATCCCGATGCACAAAGCCCATGTTGTTGAATTCCAGGGAGAGGTCACTCAGCAGCTCCTCGCCGTCCCGAAATTGTACTGACCCCTGCCCACTGAACGTGCCATTGCCGCCATCGCCGGCTTCCAGCTTTGTTACTTCCAGGCGATCCCTGCGCCCCTCTATGATCAGGTCGAGTGGTTGCAGCCGGGTGCCGGAGAAGAAGTTTTCATAGACGGCATCGTTCAACTCGATGCGTCCACCCAAATCAGGTTCGGCAAGCGTGCCGGCAAGAGTGATATCGATCTCGCCGGCACCAGTGAGTTGAATGGTGTCAACTGGAAACAGACCGACTACGTTCTCGACGTTTCCGCTCCAGCTGAGCCGACCGTCCAGCGGTGCCGTATCAGCCAGTACGAAGGCAAAGGGCTGGAGTGACACCTGCACAGGCAGGTTGCCACGAAGCTGCAAGGCTTCCTCGGCAAAGCCCGAGAGATCGCCATTGATACTAAGTTGGCCATCCTGCAGCTGTGCGATGATCTGTCCCGACAGTTCAGGAATGCTGCCCAGTTGTTCTTCTTCCTGTCGCGTGACCTCGCTCAGGCGCAATTCGAAACGGCCCTGGGGATTGCGCGAGGCGCCTTGCAGCCTGAGGTCGGCAGAAGCCTGGCCGCGCAATGGAAATTCCGGATCCAGGGCTTCCAGTATTTCAAGTCGCAGGTCACGCAGGGCGAACTCCATGTCCGTACTTTCCGGACCAAGGGTGCCTCCGCCGGTCAGGCGTCCATCGCCGATGCCAAGTGCAAGGTCACGGATCTCCAGACTCTGGCCATAGGTGACACCAAGGGGTCTCTGAAGGCGAAGCGGTATATCCCCATAGTCTGCTTCCAGACTTTGAACGCGAACAGTCGGGGCTTCGGACGTGAGATCGCCTTCCGCATCGACCGTAAAGGAAAGTGGCTGGTCCAGCTCTCCGGAACCCGAAAGGGACAGGCGGATGGCCTCCAGGGGTCCCTGGACTCGGGCCTCAAGGCGGTCCATAGCTGCGCCGCCGGCTGCGACTTGCGTCAGGGAGAGCGTTCCGTCCATCGTGGGAGTGGCAAGGGCATCTGATATGGACAGTTGAAGCCGTGTTTGCTGCACGGCCAGCTCCGGGGCTGCTCTCGCGCCAACACGCAAGTCATCCAACTGACTTTCCACGACGATACGCTGCTGGCTTTCGGCCTTGTCCAGGGTGATATCCAGGTTGAGGGCTCCGCTCAATTGCTGACCGGCCAGTTCGGACAGGCTGGAAAGCTGTATTCCCTGTCCTTGCAGGCTGCCTTCAGCCGGCGTCCCGTCCAGTGGTAGTCCAATAGAGCCGGTCAGGCGCGTATCCTCACCCTGTGTCAGGGACAGGTTGCGCAGGTCCAGAATCCCATTCTCCTGCAGGTCGAAGTCGGTTTGCGCCGCAAGCGCACCATAGTCGGTCTGTGCCTGGAGTTGAAAGTTGCCACCCGGTCGACCGTCCGAGAGTGCCAGTTCCAGATTGCTCTCCAAGTCCTTGAAGCTATTGCCGACAAGATCGAGGCTTGGACTGGTCAAGGTTGCCGTTATCGTCGGCGCGGTGAAATTGCCTTCGGCTCTTCCTTTCAGGGCAAGTGCCCCATCCAGGGGCATGCCAAGACTGTTGCTCAAGGGATTCAGGGAAGGCAGGTCCAGGTTGTAGTCGAGCGCAAATGTTTCGGCCTGAAGGTCGCCGTTCCCTTCGATTGTGGCAGAGAGGCCCTGGCTGACCAGCATCATCTTGCCAGACAGGTTTTCACCTTCGGGAGGTTTTTCGACACGGCCGGCGAGGCGCAGCTCCTTGCCCAAAAGGCTGTCTGCCAGCGGTTGCCCGCTGGAGAAGTCTGTAAGGTCCAACTGAAGCTTTGCAACGAGTGGATCACCAGGGCGCTGGCGTGCGGTCAGTCGACCGTTAACACCCCCCGATATGTCCGGTGTTGCCAAAAGGCCGGAGAAATTGGCCAAGTCTGGGTGTGAAAGCGTGATCTCAAGGTCGGACTGTTCACTTGCCAGGTCGATGCCACCCTGGCCCTCCAGTTTGAAAACGCCGAAATCTCCCTGGAGGCTGTTCAAGCGAAAAGCCTGTCCGGAGGCTGTCGCACGGCCCGAGGCGACCAGTCTGGCTTCATCGGACAGTGTCCGGCTCATTTCTTCGGATCTGTAGTCAATACCGGTGGCCTCGAGATCCAGTTCGAAGTCAACCTTGGCTTCGGGATCGCTCAAGGGGCGGTCCGGTAGCAGGTTCATGGAGACCCGAGTTGCGGAGATCTCGGCCTCGCTCGTCGCAAGGTCGGACAGCTGTCCGTTCAGTTTGATGTTCGGTTCAGCTATGGTGCCGCTGACGTCCAGTTTCAGCCGCCCCTCGGCAAGGCTGGCCGGCGCGATGAAGGGCTCGATCAACCCGGTGTCGCGACTCTGCAATTCGGCCTGCGCGGTGATTTCCTGCCCATCATGGCCCAGAGTTCCCTGGAAGGTCAGCTGTGCCGCCTGGCTTTGAAGGTTTCCGTTCCTCAATGACAAGGTGCCATCGGACTGCCGTGTGGCACTGAGTGAGAGCTGGAGGTTCGGCCTTGCCAATGGCCGCAGGTTGTCGGGCAGGAGGCCGGAAAGATTCGCCGTGCTGTCCAGGTCGATACGCAGTGGGTCGAGGCCAACCACTGCCAGCCGGGATTCAATCCTGACGTTGCTGCCGGCCTCGGCCGTCAGATGCCCGCTCCATGCCTCGATTGGCCCCTTTCCCTCAAGTGACAAGTTGACCTCGGGATGGCCGTCAATCTGAAGGGCGCGGGCGATCAGACCGCCTTGTGGCTCTTCAGCCTTAACACTGGCTGTCAGCTCACGGCTTTCCGGCTGATAGAGCAGGTCAGCCTGAACCAGGCCGCGCGTTCCATCTATGCGCTCGACTGTCAGGTTGCTCTGCAGACTTCCTCCACGCTCAGCGTTGGCATCGCCGTTCACACGCAAGACGGCAGGCGTGCCCAGGACTGCGCGACCCAGGCTTATGCGTTCGGCGGCCAACCGCTCCAGCCGCAGCGACAACGGCAGTTCCGGCAAGTTGAGATCGATTTTCTCGGGCGGTTGGGCGGCCTCGTCCGTTGTCGTTTCCTCTGGTTGTGGCAGTCGTTCAATCTCCAGGTGACCCACCTCGACAAGGTCCAGTTTCAACCTTCGTTCCAGCAGCTTGAGTGGTTGCCAGCGCAGCTCGGCCTGGTCCAGGGAAAGCCAGAGTCCCTCGTCGTCGCTGATTCGAAGGTCACTCACCTGCAGACGCTGGGGCAGGGGGCCTCCGATCTCGCCAATGGTGATTTCCATGCGGCCCGGCTGGGAGGCCAGCTGTTCAATCGTCTCGCCCAGCAAGTCACGGCCGGCATCCGTTTGCAGCCCAAGCAGCAGGACAGCCAGCAACAGCACCGGCAGCAGGATGACGGTGGCAAGCGAAGCCAGCAAAAGGCGAAGCAGGAAGAACCTGCGCCGCTTCGGGCGGTCGGGCGTCTGCGCTTTGGCCTGGGTCATGATTCAGAAAGACTGCCCGATGGAGACATAGAACTGGAAAGGATCATCCACCTCGGGACGGCGGTTGAGCGGCACGGCAACATCCAGGCGCAGGGGGCCGATACCGGTATAGTAGCGTAACCCCAGGCCAGCGGCCCAACGGAGGTTATCAATTGTCGGCCAGGAGGTGTCATAGACCTGCCCTGCATCGATGAAGGGGACCACACCGATGGACTCCGTCACCCGGAAACGGGCTTCCAGGCTCATTTCAAACAGGGCACGGCCACCTTCCGGGTCATCATCCTCGTCCAGTGGGCCAATGGCCTGGTAAGGATAACCACGCACGGAACCGCCGCCGCCGGCGTAGAAACGCTGGTTTGCAGGTACGTCGCCGTGCGAGGAACCGACAATGCTGCCCAGGCGAACGCGTCCGGCCAGGACAAGGCGGTCCTCGTCCAGGACGGAAAGATAACTGGAAGCCGAGGCATCATTGATAATGTAGCGCGTGCTGTCGCCATAGAGGCTCATGAGCGGTGTCATGCTGTAGCTGAACCGCAGTCCCTTTGTCGGATTGAGCGGGTCATCCCGATTGTCGAAGATGGCCGAACCGGTCACTCCCGCGAGGAAGAACTGTTTATCCTCCTCGTTGTCCTCTTCGACCTGGGTCAAGGTCAGCCGCGGGCCAAATCGCGCCGTCCAGTTTTCGCCAATTGAACGTTCCAGGCCCAGGAACTGGTCAAAGGTCAACTCGTCATAGGCGTCGCTTGTTTCGCGGCGGAATGTGTTCTCGAACAGGAGGGCCTGGTCGCGTTGCAGGAAGTTGGGTTTGCGAAAATTGCCTTCCGCTTGCTGGCGCGATCGTGAAATGGATGCTTCCAGGCGCAGTTTCTCGTTTTCGCCGAAAAGATTGCGGTGTTCCCAGAAGGCATCGGCGCCCGGCCCATCGTCCGTGGAGTAGTTCACGCCAGCCCCAATGGACCTATGCGGGGCCTCGATCACTTCGGCAGAGACGGGAACTTCCTCGCCTTCCTTCTCATCTTCCTGCTTTCCAGGCTGCGGCTGTTCACTGCCATCCTGTGCCTGACTGCTGTCCTGCTCTTCGTCCTGCTTGCGATCGACAATTACGGAGGAGAACAGGCCTGTTTGGCCAAGTTCCTGCCGCACACGCTCCACCTCGCGGGAATCATAGGTGGCGCCTTCAGGCCAGTTTACGAGTTCACGAATATAGGACTCGCGGACGTCTTCCAAACCGCTGAGCTCCAAGCGTCCGAAGCGCGCACGCGCGCCGGTGTTTACCGTGATTTCGGCACGCAGCGTTTCATCTTCCGGATCTGCCAGATATCGCGCCTCCGCCAGTTCTGCATCCGGATAACCGTGCCGGGAGAGCAGACGGGTGATGCGTGTTTCTGCCTGCTTCAGGCTTTCGGCACGGGCCGGCTGACCGATTTCCAGCCCCAGGTCACTGGCGGTGCGGGGGACCTTGTCTCCCTCCGGTACGGTTGGATGGTAACTCAGGTCGTACTCGGACAGGGTGAACTGTTTGCCTGGATCGATTTCTATGGTGATCTGGATGGGCTGGGCTTCCTGATCGACCGAGGTCTCAACCGTCCCGTTGTAGTAACCTTCAGATCGCAGAATGCGTCGGAAGCGCCCAACATCATCCTCCATCCGTCGGCGCAACGCAGCTGGCGTTGCGGGCTGCCGTTCGCTCTGGTTCAAGAGGGCCGAGCTTTCATCGATCAGGTTGCGCAGGCGCGTGTTCAATTCGCCGGTGATGTCCGTATCGTAATCCATCCCCTGAATCAGGTTCTCGCGGGGTGGTGGAACATCGCTGCTTTCCGCACCAGGCCAGATATCATCCAGGATCGAGCAGCCACTGAGCGAAAGCGTGATCAATGCAGCGCATCCCCATCGCACTACGGACAGGATCTGTTTGTTCCTACGCATGCTGGCGGATGCACTCACTTGGTACTCACTGTCTGGGTCTTCTTCCCCTGATAGTTTTCAATAAAGAAATCCCGGAAGTCATGCATCTGCATAATGGCAGCAGACTTCTTCGGGTGCATGCCTTGTGTGAAGCCGTGATGATCGAAAGGTTCCAAAAGCTCTTCCCGGTTAGACAGAATGTGTACGGGAACCTCGCTGGCTGCATCGGGACCAGAAGCGATCGCCCCGGCCTCATGATCGCCGAGAACGACCATCAGGAAAGGATCCTTTTCAATCGAAACGTTCCGGATATAGCTTGCCAGCGTTCTGAGGACGTAGTCTATGGACTGTGCATAGTGTTCGCGCACGCGCCCCGGATCTTGCCAGAGTGAGGCCGGGCTTTCGCCCTGGTCTGCCCACCGGGAGAATATGGTCCCATCACCGATGTTCGTCCAGTCATCCAATACGGGTGCAATCGGGGTCCAGGGAGCGTGGCTGCTGATCAGGGCAAGCATGGCGAAGAAGGGTTGCGCCCCTTTGCGAACGGCCTGATCGAAATGCGACAGGGTGTATTGGTCGGGCATGGTGACCCAGTTATAGGGCTTGCCGGCATAGCCCATGTCTCGGGCAAAGATGTAACGGTCGAACCCCATGAACCCGGCTTCTGGCCAGGCTCTCGTAATGGCAGGCATGACAAGCGCGCTTTCGTGTCCACTGTCGGAAAAGGCCTTGGCCAGTGTCAGGCGTTCACTTTCGCTGAGCAGTTGGTACTTGATCTGGTTGTCGACCCAGAGGCCACTGAGGAAGCTTGCATGCGACAGCCAGGACTGCCCCCCGATGGTCGGTGCCTGCGCCCAGCCCGAAACGCTTTTAATCTCCTTGGCATCTGTTGCGTGCTGCAGGTCCTTGAGGGCGGCTGCAGTGGTCTCTGCATAGCCTGTATTCTCCAGCGCCTGCCGGCCATAGGATTCAACAAAGATCAGTATGACGTTGGTGTCGGACAGTGCACCCAGGGCATTCTCTGGAATGCCATCGTCATAGCGCTCACGTGCAAGAGCGGCTTTGAATTGTGGGCGTTCCCGGATGACAGCGGCCACCCTTTGTACCTGTCCCGTCAGGCTGTGTGTCAGTTCCGCCGTTATCGGTAGCTGGTGCCTCTGTGTGGCCGGCAGGTGACCAGCAACCAGGACCAGGGCAAGCACGCAAATGGCCATCCTTGGGGCCCGCACGGGTTCAAGGATCGAGAGTGCGCGCGAGCAGACGTAAAGGACGAGCAATAGAGCTGTGGCCAAGGCCAACAACAACAGACCTGACAGCAATGGGCCGGTTGCTCCCCACAGCAGTTCCAGTCCCGGCTGCAGAAGGTTGATGTCGAACATCAGGTTCAGAGGCCGCCCGAAGAAAACGCGCAAGGCCTGGTCAAGGAAGAGGACCAGGGCCGCAGAGAAAATCAGCAGGGCCAACGGCCAGCGAAGGTAACGGCTTGTGGATCGGGGCAACAAGGCATAGCCGGCCACGATCACCACGACCTCCAAGGGCAATCGGAAGGTGCGCCAATTCCAGCCATGAAGAAGCCCCGGCAAACTGAAGAGCAGCCAGAAAAAGCATATGGCCATCAGGAAGACGGGCAGGCCACCATTTTGCCCGGCGTCAGAAGACGCTGGCGCGGTCTCTCTCTCTAAGGTAGCCTTCTTGAAAAGTTTCATTTTCTCAACAGCTTCCGGATCTATGCATGTCGCATCCCATGGCTTCAGCTTATTGGATCACGGCGCCCCGCCGTGGCGAAATACGTGCCCAGGCCCTGCCAGCTTTGCGTCCGGGAGAGGTTCTTGTGAAAACCCTCTATGGCGCAATCAGCCGTGGCACCGAAAGTCTGGTCTTCAATAACCTGATCCCGGAAAGCCAGTATGATGCCATGGCCGCGCCCTTTCAGGAGGGGTCCTTACCCTTTCCTGTAAAATATGGCTACATTTCGGTCGGTAAAGTCCTGGAAGGATCCGGCGACCTGCTGGGGCGGACGGTATTCTGTCTGTATCCACACCAGTCGACCTATGTGGTGCCAGGCGAACATGTGGTTCCCTTGCCGCCCGGATTGCCTCCAAAACGTGCGGTTCTGGCCGCAAACATGGAGACGGCCCTGAACGGACTGTGGGATGCCACGCCCTGTCTCGGAGACCGGATTGCCGTCTTTGGGGCCGGCACGGTCGGCTTTCTTCTGGCCTGGTTGAGCCAGTCCATCCCGGGAACGGAAGTCACACTGGTCGATCCGGATACGGCCAAGGCTGAAGTGGCACAGCGCCTTGGCCTGTCACTCGTGCCTCCCGAAGAGGCCCCAAAAGAGTGCGACCTGGTTATTCATGCCAGTGGCGTTCCCGAAGCCTTGACGATGGCGCTGAGGTCGGCTGGCTATGAAGCCACTGTCCTGGAGATGAGTTGGTTCGGTGAGCGTAAGGTCACACTCCCCCTGGGGGAGGCCTTCCATTCCCGTCGCATCACTCTACGTTCCTCTCAGGTGGGCGGTGTTTCGCCGGCCAGGAACGCCAGGAAGGGATATCGCAGGCGAATGGAAATTGCCCTGGGCCTGCTCCGTTCGAGTGAACTGGATGCCTTGATTACCGGGGAAAGTACTTTTGAGGAGCTTCCGGCCGTGATGGAACGGCTTGCTGACAACGGGCGCGGGGTACTCTGTCACCGTATTCGCCATGAGAGCAACGAGTGAAGGATCGGGAAAAAGCCATGTATAGCCTGACCGTGCGGGACCATTTCATGATTGCGCACAGCTTCACCGGCGAGGTTTTCGGACCGGCGCGCAACCTGCATGGAGCAACCTATGTTGTGGATGCGGAGTTTCGGCGCCCGGAACTGGATGATGACGGCCTGGTCGTGGATATCGGGCTGGCCAGCGAGACCCTGAAGCACATTCTGGGCACCCTGAACTATCGCAATCTCGATGAAGAGGAGACGTTCCAGGGGCGAAATACCACCACCGAATTCCTGGCAGGCGAAATCCACCGCCGCCTGGCCGCGGCCATTGCGGAAGAACGTCTGGGAGACAGTGCCATGGGACTTCACGCGTTGAAGGTCACATTGCATGAGTCCCACATTGCCTGGGCGTCCTATGAGGGGCCTGTTGCCGCAGGGCGGGATTGAAGCGCCATGGCCTGTGTTTGCTTTGTGATTCCCGGCGATCCGGAGACCCGGACAGGTGGTTATCACTATGACAGGCAGATCATGAATGGCCTCAGAGAACGAGGTCTGGATGTACGCCTCACAAGCCTGAGCGCAGATTTCCCCTTTCCCAACCTTGAAGCCCTGGCCCGTGCAGAGGAAACCATTTCACGCCTGCCTTC
Organism: Fodinicurvata sediminis DSM 21159; assembly: GCF_000420625.1. Lineage (NCBI taxonomy): Bacteria > Pseudomonadati > Pseudomonadota > Alphaproteobacteria > Rhodospirillales > Rhodovibrionaceae > Fodinicurvata > Fodinicurvata sediminis. Next base: position 23,658 of record NZ_ATVH01000018.1, read on the forward strand.
GGGAGAGCCAGTTGTCATCGATGGTCTTGCATTCGGCGCCTTTTCCGAGCGCTTGGCTTCACTACTGGCACAGGGCCGACGATTGATTGCGCTGGTCCATCATCCGCTTGCCAGGGAAACGGGCTTGACGCGAACGCAACGTGAGCGGCTTCACTTCAGCGAACAACAGGCACTGGCTTTCGCAGATCATGTGGTGGTGACCGGGCCCGCAACGGCGCGGGAGCTCCATTCCGACTACCAGGTTCCTGAACCGCGCTTGCAGGTCATTCTGCCGGGAACAGAGCATCAGAAACCAGCCTCTGGAGGAAAAGGAGGCTGTTGCAACCTGCTTGCCGTCGCGACTCTGACCCCCCGGAAGAACCAGCTGCAGCTTCTGGAAGCCCTGGCATTATTGCAGCCGGTAGACAACTGGAAATTGACTTTGGCCGGCTCCGATCAGCGAGACAAGGCTTATGCCTCAGAAGTGCTGAAGGGGGTACGCAATCTGGGGATTGAGGACCGCGTGGTCGTGACGGGTGAGCTTGATCCTGTCGAACTGGACAGGTGCTACCAGGAAGCGGATGTCTTCGTTCTGCCGTCCCTGATGGAAGGGTACGGGATGGTTTTTGCTGAAGCCCTTGCGCGCGGACTGCCGATCGTGGCGCCGAAGTCGGCCGGCATCGTGGAAACCCTGCCTGACAATTGCGGCCTTTTTGTTGAACCGGGTGATCTGGCCGACTTGAGGCTGGCCCTGGGCAGGATATTGAGCGATGAGGGCTATGTTTCCTCTTTGCGACGGGGTGCCCTGGAGGCAAGGGAAACCTTGCCGCGCTGGGACAAGGCCATAGATCGGTTTCTACTCCTGCTCGAACCGAATCAGGATAGAGCAGAGAAATGAGTGGGCACTTCAATGCCGATTGGCTGGATCTGCGGGAGCCGGTGGACCTGGCAGCCCGCAGTGTTCCGCTTCAGAAGCATCTTGCCAGCATTCTTGCTTCGCTATCTGCTGAAGAATGCGTGATCCATGATCTGGGGGCCGGGACGGGCGCCAATTTGCGTGCGTTGGCCCCCATACTTGGCGGTATGCAGCGCTGGTTCCTGCTGGATCATGATGCCCAGTTGCTCAAGCTCGCCTCTGAGCGACTCGTGGACTGGTGTATCGAGTCCGGCGGAGAGGTTCGGGAAGCCAGAGCTGGACTTTCGTTGGCCACGGAAAACTGGACAGCAGAGGTGTCGATGATCCAGCAGGACCTGTCGAGCACGTTGTCCGAGGGAATGTCCAGGGCAGATCTGGTCACAGGGGCGGCGCTTCTGGACCTGGTTTCCGCCAAATGGCTGGAACAGTTGGCCGACTCAAGCGGCGGAGCCGTGTTGTATTTCCCCTTGAATTACAATGGGTCTATGCAGTTTCGGCCCGCGCTGGAAGCGGACAGTAAGATCACGGAGCTGTTCAATCGCCACCAGAGTGGGAACAAGGGGTTCGGGCCGGCTCTGGGGGGGCAGGCACCACGACGTTCAAGAGAAATCCTGACGTCCTATGGCTTTGAGTGCCGCCTTGATGAAAGCCCCTGGCACCTGAGCATCGAAGAGGAGCGACTGCAGCAGGAACTGCTCAAGGGCATAGCCAATGCCGCCTCGGAACTCAGTGACGCGCCGGGGCAGGTGGATGGCTGGCTTGCGCAACGTATGGCTAGCCTGGACCGGGGTCAGAGCCATTTGATCATCGGCCATGAAGACATCCTTGCCGTGCCGAAAGGATACTTGCCGTGATGCTCCGCGTTGCCCAGAAGATTCTTCCCTGGATCGTGACGCCGGGTCTCCTGATCTTCTTGTGGCTGCGGGTCGATGGCGAGCAGGCCTTGGCACGCCTGGGTGACCTGCATATAGGCTGGATGATTGCAGGCGTGCTGCTCGCCAGTGGGCAGGTTGTGCTGTCTGCCCTGCGTTGGCGCCTGACGGCCCACCATGTGGGAATCGTGATCCCACGGTTCTGGTCGATCAGGGAGTATTTCCTGGGCACATTACTGAATCAGCTGTTGCCGGGAGGCGTTGGCGGCGATGTGTTCCGTGCCTGGCGTCACGGTCGCAATGGCCATGAGAAACAGATGCGCACCGGATTCTTGCCAAGCCTGAGGATCGTCATGATCGAGCGGGGTGCCGGCTATCTGGCCTTGTTGCCCTTTGCGGCGGTCGGAGCTTACCTGTGGGTTCCGGAACCATGGAATCTGGTGGCAGGAACCCTGTTGCTGACGATCCTTGCCCTTCTGGTGATTCTACCTTTCCAGGCCAGGCATGTTCCATTGTTTCACAGCCTCAGGGTTTTCCTCATGGAGCTGCGGACTGCCTTGCTGGTGCGGGGGGTATGGGAAAAGCAGCTGCTGCTGTCACTTCTGATCCTGGGCAGTTATGTGCTTGTCTTTGCGTGCAGTGCACGTGCCCTGCAGGTCCAGTTGGCGCCACTGTTCCTGATAACAGCCGTGCCGCTTGTCCTTCTGTCGATGGCCATTCCCTTCACGATAGCCGGCTGGGGGTTGCGCGAGGCTGCCACCGTGGGGTTGTGGGGGATGACCGGGCATTCCATCGAAGAAGGCCTCGCTGTTTCTATCGGCTATGGTCTTCTGGTCCTGCTGGGCGCCTTGCCGGGTGTGCTCGTGCTTTTGCTCGATGCCGCCGGACGGCTTCAGGAGCGGAGGTCCAGATCGAACAAGACGTCCGCGCCCATCTCATAGTGTCGGGTCGGCGGGCGCAGGGCTTGGTCCATGTGCTCGCAGCCGGGCAGGTCTATGCCGCGTATACCCTCACCGATGATGACCGGTGCGATGCAGATATGAAGCCTGTCCAGGCAATCGGTCTGCAGGAAACGTGAAACCGTAATTCCACCACCTTCAATGAACAGGCGCCTGAGATCGCGCTCATGCAAAAGGGTAATGACGTCAGCAGGACGGAAGTGCCGCGCCCCTGATGCTTTGGGCAGGAACACTGTCTGGGCACAGGCAGTGGAGACGGCATGATCCGAAACACCGCTGACGAGAAGCGTTTCCGCCAACCCGTCCGTGAAGACGCCATGTGAAGCTTCCAGGCGCCCGTTCGGGTCAAGTATCACCCGCAAGGGGTTGGGGCCCTCGACACGCCGCACGGTCAGGCGCGGATTATCGTGTTCGACCGTTCCGGCCCCTACCACAATGGCATCCGCCAAGGCCCGCATGCGGTGCAGGTGATCCAGATTCTCGGCGGCCGTTACATAGCAGGACGCGCCGCTGAGTGTTGCAATACGTCCGTCCAGGCTCTGGCCTAGATGCCCCGTTACCCATGAGCCTGATTGTTCCAGTGGTGCGTAGAGTTCCGCCAAATGGTCGGGGGGTGGGGCGAAGGGCAGGGTCATCATTCAGGTCTTTGTAAGGTCTCGAGCAGAGCCGTTTCGCTCGACCGCACGGCATAGATATCACCGAAGGATTGACCTTCGGCGCCGGCGTCCAGCCAGGCCGTCATTTCCGTTGCAGACAGCCAAGATGCAAAGTGGAACGTCATGCTTTCACCGGGAGAAGCATTGTAGCGATAGTCGGCCAGTTCCTGCAGCCGCGTCAGTGCCTTTATGGCAGGCTGTGGGGTTTGGCCGAGATACTCTATGGAGAGGATTGTCAGAGGAACCGATAGGCCTTCGAGCACTTCGGCTTCATATCCCTCGACGTCGATCTTGCAGAAACGTGGCTGGCCATGCTGGGTGATCAATTGGTCCAGTGTCGTCTGGGGGACGATCAGGCGCTCTGTCCAGCGAACCTGGCGAAAGCCATCATTGTGCGTTGCGGCTTGTACGAACGCCTTGGAGGCAGTTGTCGTGGTTGGCGTGCGGGGACTGATATTCAGTTCCACTTCTCCTAGGTTTGCGCCAACAGCCCAAGGAATCACTGTAACAGACACCTGGTTGCGAAAGTACCAGGAGAGAAAACGTGCAAAAGGCGGCTGAGGTTCCAGAGCGACCACCTGTGCTCCCAAATGAGCCAAGCTTCTTGTTCGGTTGCCGGCATGGGCGCCGATATCGAAACAGAGGTCACCTGCCTTAATCAGAGATTCCAGAAGTGCCGTTTCACGTTTCAGTCGTCCAGGGCGGGCAAGATAGATCGCCAGCGAGCGCAGGAAGCCCGTAAGGCGCGTTAAGCGCTGCAGCACCACGGACTTGCCTGCTTCACCGGAGTTGTAATTATTGTCGGATTGCCTCGATTTCGATTTCGATATCGATGCTGTCGCCGATCATTCCGCCTTCGATCCCGTAGTTCATTCCAAAATCACTGCGATCAATGCTGGTGCTGGCAGAAGCGCCGGTCACGTAGTTGTCGCCGAAAGGATAGGGTTCACTGGCGTTCCAGGTTACGTCCAGAGTGACCTCCCGGGTTGTATCCAGGATTGTCAGGTCGCCCGTGATGGTGCCTGTTTGTTCGTCAATCTGTTCCGAACCGGTCATCACGAAGGTGATCTCGGGATAATTCTCCACATCCAGAAAATCGCCGCCTCGCAGATGCTCGTCCCGTTCATCGTGATTGGTGTCCACGGAGTCCGCCTGGATGGACACCTTCAGGTCTGAGATGCTGGGTTCTTCCTCATCGAAGACAAAGCTGCCGTCGACTTCGTTGAAGCGGCCGATGGCCTGATTGTAGCCGACATGGTCCACCTTGAAGATCACATAGGTGTGCGCCGGATCCAGCTTGTATTCCTCGGGTGCAGCCAGGGCTTCCAGGCTGAAAGCAGCGGTGGCAGCAAAGGCGGCCATTGCTGTGGCAGGCAGGGTTGCTCTCGTCAGGGTTTCCATTTGGGTGTCCTTTCCTTTTGGGTGTTCCTGTAAAGCCATGAGATGTCGATCATGAATGAGATCACAAGACCGGCGACGGCAACGGCGGCGATCACATGACTGAAGGGTGCTGTTACAACGGGTGCGAGTGCAAGGGTAACACCGCATGTCGATACGACGTAGAGCGCTTTCCGCCTGAAGCTTTCGGGCAGGGTGCCTTTCATCCATGGCAGCAGTCCCGTGCCAGCCAGAAAAAGGTAACGCAGGCCGCCGGCCAGCAGGACCCACGGCCCGGCCTTGTCCATCAACAGCACAGTGGCACAGAGCAGGAGGACGAGGAGGCTGTCCATCTCGATGTCAAAACGTGCACCGAAGGCCGAGGCCTGGCCTGTTCTGCGCGCCGCCCAACCATCCAGTCCGTCAAGCAACAGGATGGTGAGTGCTGCGGCAAGGGGCAGCCACCCAAGGCGTTCAGGCTCTGTCAGGGCAACCAGGCCGGCCAGCAGACAGGTCAAGACGGCACGTAGGAGGGTGATGCCATTTGCCAGACCGAAGCTACGCTGGGGCAGGTGCGCTGCCAGGCCCAACCAGACACTGCAGGCAATGCCAAGGTAGAGGGTGGCGGACAGGACCAGGCCTCCCGCCGGAATGCCAAACAGGAGATTAAGTAGGCTCTGGCCAAGCACCAGGCACACAGCGCCGGCAAGCAGCCACACCAGGCTACTCTGGCGCAATACCTTCAGTTCTTGACCCTGTTGCAGGGTGGGATTGTCGAAATCCGCCATTGTAACTGCTTTCTGACCAGGTGGCTGGATTCGTGCACCGGCCATAGATAATAATCTGTTTCAGATTTTCCGGTTGTCGAGGGGAGTCATGCTGCCTGTGCCATCCGGTTGGCTGCATTCTCCGTCAATTCTCTCATGGGAGCGAAAAGAAGCTGCAATGCCTCGGGACTGGAGAGGAAGGCATTCTCCTCTTGCCGTTCCAGTTCTTCACCTGCGCTGTATTTTTGCAGTGCACGGTTCAGGACTGTCTTGTCCGGTTGTTCCCGCACTGTGGCTGCCAACACGGCCTTGTGCAGGAAACATAGCTTCTGATCCTGACTCAAGGCCTGCAAAGCGCTTTCCGGAGGCGAGACAAGCGGGTGGGCGGCGAGCTCCCTGGCGCGCAGGACAACCTGTTCCGGGTGGATTTCGGCCGGACTGCGGAAGAGACTCAGTTGGTGGCTGATTCGTCCTGCAATCGGATGCGATGTCAGCCAGGTCAATAAAGGCGCAAGCAGCAATCCAGCCAAGATCGGTGAAAACCAGTAGGCGACCTGTAGCGGCAAGGCAAGCAGAGCTGCAGCCGCGAGCATGCCGACAAAGAGCTGCAGGCGACAGGCCTTGAAAGCCTGACGCAACGGAACGGGTTGCATCTCGTTTCGCTGCTGAGGGTTCCAGCCACTGTCGCGGCCCAACAGGACCTCCAGGATGAAGCGGCTGTGCAGGATCATCATCATGGGGGCCAGCAGGGCTGAGAACAGCATTTCAAGCCCCAGGCTCAACAGGGCCCTTGTGCGTCCACCGTAGGCCTGGGCCGAGATGGCAGTTCGAAGCACCCAGGCCAGTCCCAGCAGGCGCGGCGTGAAGAGCATGATCAGGATAAGGCCAATCAGGACAGTCATGAGCTCGCTTGACGCCAATCCAACTGCGGACAATGAAGATCCGGAAAGCCCCTGTCCGTCACCCTGCAGTGCAGCTCCGAGCCCAAGTACCAGAAAGCCTAGCCAGAGTGGCGAAGCGATATAGGAAAAGATACCTTGGAGCAGGTGGAAGCGGCTGACCCAGTGCAGACCCTTGGCGGGCAGGACCTTAAGGTGCTGCAGGTTCCCCTGGCACCATCGGCGGTCACGCAGCGCATGGTCCATGATGGAGGGCGGTGGCTCCTCGTAGCTACCCTCCAGATCCGGCAGCATCCAGACCTGCCAGCCGGCGCGACGCAGTAAGGCGGCTTCAACGAAATCGTGACTGAGAACCGTCCCGCCAAAGGGCTTGCGGCCTGACAACTCCGGCAAGCCACAGCTCTCCGTGAAGGCGCGAACCCTTATGATGGCATTGTGCCCCCAGAAATTCCCCTCGCTGCGGCTGAAGAGTGCCAGGCCGTGCGCAAGGATCGGTGTGGCCAATGCGCTGGAAAACTGCTGTATGCGGGCGAAGAGGCTGTGACGGTTTATGAGGACGGGGGGTACCTGCATGAGGCCGGCACGTGGATTGGCATCCATCCGGCGCACCATCTGCAGGAGTGTGTTGGCCGACATCAAGCTGTCGGCATCAAGCACGACCATATAGTCGTAATGATGGCCCCAGCGCTGGCAGAATTCGGCAATATTGCCCGCCTTGCGTCCGCTGTTGGACAATCGCTTGCGATAGTGGATCTGCCCGCCCCCCTTCAGCAGGCGCCGCACCATGTACCAGGCGGCTTCTTCAGCAATCCAAAGGCGTGGTTCGGTGGTGTCACTGAGGACGAAGAAGTCGAACTGTCGCCCCTGTGGGCTGCGGGCCAGATCTTCATACATGGCCGCCAGGTTGGCGTAGACGGGGTTGGGGTCTTCGTTATAGACGGGGATCAGTATGGCAGTGCGGCTGCGCAATGGCTGACTGGTGTCAGGTGGCGACAAGCCAGTTCCAGAACGGCCGGTGGCAAGGGAGGCAAACCCTGCGAGGCTGGTCCAGAAGGACAGGGTGATCCAGAACAGCAGAAGCGTGAAAAGCAAGAGCAGGGTCGCGCTTGCTGCTGGTGAAGCCTGCTCCTGGATCAGATTCAGGAATATCCAGCTACCCAGTCCTGTCATCACCAGGCTTGCAATCATGATCGACATGCGCGCTGACAGGGGCAGGCGCGAATTGCGATATGAAGTGGCGCTGGTCATGACCTGAAAGATCCTTCTGGATCAGTTGTTCGCTGTGGCTGGTCTCGGTGTCCCGAATGGTCTGTCCAACCAGTCTGATACGGAGACAGGCTCCAGGGACTGGGTGGGCATGGCTGACTGTTGTTCTTGCGGAACCGCGCTGGGCAGGGAAAGGCGCAACTCGTCGACCAATGCACGCGCAGGACGTTCACTGCGCGACAGGAAACGCTCCGGATCCCTTGCGGCAATATCGCTGAGCAGAATTGCAGCTTCGGCCATGGATAGACCCGCTTCATCCCGTGGCAGCTTCAGGTAACAAGTATCCTCGACCCAACCAGCCACAGCCTTGCGCAGCGCCTGCAGGGAGCCGAATTTCCATGCCACCTGACGCGACAGGTTTTCGAGGCGGCTTTCGTCATGCAGACCCAGTTGCTGTAGGTATCGTCTTGCCTGACTGGCAAGTTCGTAATCGAATGATGTTCGCTTCATTTTCTGATCTGGACTCCGGCCTTGGCCTGTCAAAAAGTCCTGCTTCAACCATGCAGGGGTGCAAAATCCTGAATTCACGGATTCTTAGCTAATACGCTTGCTGCAACTTTCCAGATCAGGTGGCTGGCAGGATCGGAGACAATTTTTGGACCCAGACGGATGGATTGGCGGTACCACCAATGATTCAGGTGACACGTGGTGCGGCGGCGCGCTGCAAACGGTCGTTGATCGCCTGGCCCAATCCCGTGTCGGGGATGGGCGCCACCGCGATCATTGAAATACCGGAGCGGTCCAGTTCCCTGAGTGCTGCAAAGAGGTTCGCGGCCGCTTCCCGCAGGTCGCCCGCAGGGCTCAGGTTGAAACAGGCTTTCCCTTTATCTTCGGGCTCACTTCCAAAAGCCAGATAAGCCTCTTCAGCTCCAACAGAGGTCGCGTTCAGACGCAGGATCGCTTGAGGGGCATAGTGACTCCTGAGCATGCCGGGAGAAGCCACCGGACTATCTGCAACCGGCAGTTCCAAGGGGGCGCCCAGGAGGTTCTCGAGTTCTTCGCGCGCCAGGCCTCCGGGCCGCAGCAAGGACGGCCTTTCATCAGCCAGGGAAACGACAGTCGATTCGACCCCAATCGTGCAGGCGCCGTCATCCAGGACGGCCGCAATGCGTCTGGAAAGTTCGTCCATGACATGTTCGGCCCGGGTCGGACTTATCTTGCCGGCCCTGTTCGCGCTTGGGGCTGCAACGGGACAGTCAGCCATTCTGAGAAGGGTTCTAGCTGTTTCAGGCGCCGGGACCCGAACGGCCAGGGTATCGAGTCCGGCCGAGCAAAGCAGGGATATCCGGCTGTCCTCCCGTCGCGGCAGGACCAACGTCAGGGGACCGGGCCAGAAGGCCTCCGCAAGCTCGAGGGCCATTGGCGAGAACAAGACTTCCTGGGCCGCGGCCTGCCGATCCGGGAAGTGTACGATCAGTGGATTGAACCTGGGGCGCCCCTTGGCCTCGAAAATGCCTGCCACGGCCTGATCGTCGCGGGCATTTCCACCAAGGCCATAGACGGTTTCGGTGGCAAAGGACACCAGTTCGCCTTGCTGAAGCAGCTCTGCCGCCTTTGCGATATCCTGGGGGCTGTTCGAAAGATGAAGTGTCATGATGTTTAACGTACCGAGGTTGGCGCAGGATTGTTGGCTTTGCCCGGAGCGTCAACGCCTTATCCTCTTCCGCGCAGTCTTCGCATGTGCAACAATTCACCTCTTGGAATAGGACAGGTTTCCCGATGACAGCGCATATTATCACTGTTGCACAGCAAAAAGGCGGCGCAGGCAAGACGACTCTGGCAGCCCACCTCGCGGTGGCCCTGACTTCGGGAAAGCGCAAGGTGGCCGTTGTGGATATCGACCCTCAGCAATCCCTGACTTACTGGTACCATCAGCGCCAGGCCTTGCTGGGAGATGCCGGAGCCGGCCTGCTGGTCAACCAGATCAATGGCTGGCGCCTGCGCAACGAGGTCCAGAAGCTGGCGGAAGACCATGATGTGGTCCTGATCGATTCGCCGCCCCATGCAGAAACCGAAGCACGCATTGCTGTTCGCAGCGCAGACTTGGTTATTGTGCCTGTCCAGCCGTCCCCCATGGATATCTGGGCTACGCGTCCCACACTGGAACTTGCAAAGGCAGAAGGCACACCTGCACTTGCGGTCTTGAACCGGGTTCCCCCGCGGGCACGCCTGACGGAGGAAATGCTGAACGCTTTGAAGGACCTTGGTGCCGATGTGGCCAAGAGCAGGATCGGCAATCGCGTAATTTTCGCGTCTGCTCTTTCCGAAGGACGTTCCGTTGGAGAAGTTCAGCCAAAAGGCAAGGCCGCTCAGGAAATGGCCAGTCTTAGTCGAGAGATTCTGCGACACGCGCGAAAGACAAAGTAACGAACGGACCTGCCGTATCAGATCCGATCAATAGGTCTCAGCTTGCTTCGCCGGCCTCTTCGTCCAGCAGGCTGTTGAAAGCGGCAACGGCCGCCTCCGGCCCATCAGTGTGTTGCCAGATCGCTTCGCCAACTGCGATGAAGTCAGCCCCGGCCCTTGCGGCCGCGGAGGCAGCCTCCAGATTATCCACGCCACCTGCGACCGAAGGCACCTCCATCAATTCTGCCCACCAGGCGATAAGATCAGCGTCGCTGGAGGCAAGCATGACGTAGTCCGCCGAGAGTTCACCGGCTTCCATTGCAGCATGCCGCGAGGGGCCGCAGTCAATTCCCAGAATCCTGTCGTCACCTAGCTTGCGCCGCAGTGTGCGCTGGTTATTCGGATCTGCGGTTATCTGGACGCCATCGCAGTCGGTTTCGATGGCCAGGCTGGGATCGCCCTCCAGAACCGCTGCCGCTTCGGCTTTCTGTATGATCGACACCAAGGCTTCCAGGGCTTCTCGGAACAGTGGGGGGCCATTCTCGTCGGAATGCAACAAGACGGCGGCCACATCACCGCCAGACAGTGCCCTTTCCAATTGCGAGCAGGCGTCAGGAATCTCGACGCCGCCCGCAAGGAACGCGGGCGGCGTAACCAGATAAAGGCGGCAGCGCATCCGGCTGCTCCTGCTCAGGCTTTGTTCTGGTAGATCTTGATGATCGTATCCAACATTTCCAAAGCCTCCTTGCGCGGACGCTGGAAGGTGTTGCGTCCGATAATGGACCCGTTGGCACCGCCATCGCGCAGAGCCCGGATCTCGTTCAGCATGTCGTCGGTACTTTTGGCACCGCCACCCGAAAACACGACGATGCGGCGATTGTTGAAGCTGGACTGCATGACATGGGAAATGCGGGCAGACAGGTTGGAGATGTCGACCTTCTGCTTCTCGTAAACCTTGCGAGCATCATCCTGCTCGATGTGCTCGGTGGGCGGCTTCACCTTGATGATGTGCGCGCCCAGCAGCGCTGCCATGTGTGCCGCATAGGCCGTGACGTCAATGGCCGTTTCGCCTTCCTTGGACAGCTTGCCACCGCGCGGATAGGACCAGATCACGACAGCCAAGCCGACGGATTTTGCTTCCTCGGCCATCTCCCGGATTTCCTCCATCATCTCGAAGGCTTCGTCTGATCCGGGATAGATGGTGAAACCAATGGCCGAGCAGCCAAGGCGCAGGGCATCGCCGACACTGCCGGTGATCGCCTGGTCCTTGGTGGTGGCATGGCTGTTGGAACTGTTGACCTTAAGGATTGTGGGGATGGCTCCGGCAAAACTGTCGGCGCCGGCTTCGATCATTCCCAGTGGTGCAGCATAGGCGTTCAGGCCGGCATCTACCGCAAGCTGGTAATGATAGTGCGGGTCATAGGCATCGGGATTTGGGGCAAAGCTGCGCGCCGGACCGTGCTCGAAACCCTGGTCCACCGGCAGAATCAAAAGTTTTCCGCTTCCCCCCAGTTTCCCGTGCATCAGGATACGGGCCAGATTGGACTTGGTCCCTGGATTGTCGCTCTCGTAGTTCGCCAGAATGCGTTTGACGCGCTGTGTCAGCCTCATGATCTTTCCTCACCATCTTCCATGCAGCGGACAACAAGACCAGGGAAGCATACCTGTCGCCCGGATTGATAACCGGACTTCTGAATAACGAAGCCCCCCGGGGAATGCAATTCCAGACAGCCTGCTGACTGGAAGCAGATCGGTCATTCCTGGAACCAGAACCATGTCCGGCACGCGGCCACAGGGTCGGGCTCCTCGTCGAGAAACAGGCTTCGGGGGCGTTCCGTGAGGAAAAGTGCGCCGTACTGCTCGGAAAGCTGTCGCAGTTGGTGACGGGCTGGTGTCAGTCCCCGGAAAACCACTCCAGTAGCGCCATTGTGCAGGGCTTCCAGCGTGTAACCGGCCGCATCCCCGCAATCCAGGGCCATAAGGACTTCTGCTTCCGGAACATCCGCCGTCGTTTGTCGAACGATTTCGATGAACCAGAGACTGCCGCCTTGTGCAGCCGCGTCGGGTGTGGAGAGCAGAAAGACCTGCTGTTTGCGCCGAGCCGCCTCTTGCGCGGCAATGGTCGCTGTGCGCAGCGATGCGACTTCAAGCGCCAAGGGCAGGTCAGCAGCGGTCATCACGGATCCGCCTTACGGTCTTGGAGGCGGCAGGCCAGCTCGCCGCCTCAAGAGGCCGCAATCAGAGCAGCTTGCCCATGGCAACGGCGGTGTCGCTCATGCGGCTGGAGAAGCCCCACTCGTTGTCATACCAGGACATGACACGGACCAGGCGCTTGTCGATCACCTGGGTCCCGTTCAGATCGAAGGTGGAACTGGCAGGGTTGTGATTGAAGTCCACGGAAACCAGAGGCTCGTCCGAGGTTTCGAGAACGCCTTTCAACTCTCCGGCTGCTGCCGTGCGGATAGCGTCGTTGATTTCCTCGGCCGTCACGTCCCGTGGGGCATCGAACTTCAGGTCCACCAGGCTGACGTTCGGGGTCGGAACGCGAATGGCGACGCCGTCCAGCTTGCCCTTGAGCTCCGGCAGGACCAGGCCGACCGCACGTGCGGCTCCGGTGGAGGTCGGGATCATGGACATGGCTGCGGCGCGGGCACGGTGCGGATCCTTGTGCAGCGTGTCCACGGTCTTCTGATCGCCGGTGTAGGCATGGATCGTGGTCATGAAACCGCGGTCGATCCCAACAGCCTTGTTCAGGACATAGGCAACGGGTGCCAGGCAGTTGGTGGTGCAGGACGCGTTGGAAACGACTTCGTGCTCGGCACTCAACTGGTCATGGTTGACGCCATAGACGACAGTCAGGTCGGCGTCGCCGGCCGGTGCGGAGATGAGTACCTTCTTGGCGCCACCTTTCAGATGCGCGGCAGCCTTGTCACGGCTGGCGAACAGACCTGTGCACTCCAGGACAATATCAACGCCCAGGTCGCCCCATGGCAGGTTGGCTGGAGCACGCTCGGCCAGAACCTTTATCCTGTGGCCGTCGATCTCGATGGCGTCATCCTTGGCTGTCACGATCCCCGGGAAGCGGCCATGCACCGAATCATACTTCAGGAGGTGCGCATTGGACTCTGCCGTCCCCAAGTCATTGATGGCGACAAATTCCAGGTCCTTGCGCCCCGATTCCAGAGCTGCGCGTAGAACCAGACGGCCAATCCGTCCGAAACCATTGATACCGACACGAAGAGTCATACGCCTATCCTCCAGCTTATCCTGTTATGTGTATAGGGTCACAGGCCGTTGCGAACAGCCGAGACAATGGCTTCGGTCGTGATGCCGAAGTGGTTGTATAGATCGCCTGCGGGGGCGGAGGCTCCGAAACCACGCATGCCAATGAAAATTCCGTCCAGTCCGGCCCAGCGTTCCCAACCAAAATAGGAAGCGGCCTCGATCACGACCGGCAGCGAACCGGGGCCCATCACCTCGTCACGGTAATGCGGCGGCTGTTCAAGGAAAACCTCCCAACAAGGCATGGAAACGACAGCGGTCGAGATACCGAGATCCCGCAATTGCTGTTGCGCTTCCAGGGCCAGGTGCACTTCCGAGCCGCTGGCAATCAGGGTTGCCTGACGGTCGCCATGGGCCGGGGACAGGATATAGGCCCCCAGTGCGGACCAGTTGTCGGTACCTTCCTTGCGCACGGTCGGCAGCCCCTGTCGGCTGAGTGCTAGAACCGAGGGGCCATCCTGGGAGCGCAGAGCCATTTCCCAGCATTCGGCGGTTTCAACCGTATCGGCCGGACGCAGCACCTTGACGTTCGGCATGGCCCGAAGTGCGGCGAGATGCTCGACCGGCTGGTGGGTCGGCCCGTCTTCGCCCAGACCGATGGAGTCATGGGTCATGACATAGACGACCCGCTGCTTCATCAGCGCCGACAGGCGGATCGAGGGCCGGCAATAGTCGGTGAACACCAGGAAGGTGCCGCCATAAGGAACCAGACCTCCATGCAAGGCGATGCCATTCATGGCCGCGGCCATGCCATGTTCGCGCACACCGTAATAGACATAACTGCCGTCATAATCTGGTGCGGATACAGGTTCCTGGGTCTTGGCCTTGGTGTTGTTGGAACCGGTCAGATCGGCCGAACCGCCCAGCAGTTCCGGCATGGTCTCTGCCAGCGCGTCGAGGACCTGGTTCGAAGAGACGCGCGTGGCCAGCTTGGGCTGCTCGGAGATGATGTTCTTCTTGAACGCGGCTATCAGCCCATCCAGACCTTCGGGCAGCTCACCCGCCATGCGGCGCTGGAATTCCTGACGCAGGGATTCGTCGGCCTTGGACAGGCGTTCGTCCCATTGACGGGAGAGTTCGCTGCCCTTCTGTCCAACCGTACGCCAGGCCTGAAGGATGTCCTGCGGAACCTCGAAGTTGCCGTGGGGCCAGCCAAGCTTTTCACGTGCAGCTGCGATCTCTTCGTCACCCAGGGGTGCGCCGTGTGTGGCAGCGGTGCCCTCCTTGTTCGGTGCACCGAAGCCGATCACCGTCTTGCAAGCGATCAGGGAAGGGGCGTCACTGTCCTTTGCAGCTTCGATGGCGGCGGCTACGGCTTCCGGATCGTGTCCGTCCACCCGCTGGCAGTGCCAGCCATAGGATTCGAAACGTTTCAGGTGATCATCGGAACAGGAAAGCGATGTCGGTCCATCAATGGAGATGCCGTTGTCATCGAAAAGCACGATGAGGCGCGAGAGTTTCAGATGTCCTGCCAGGGAACCGGCTTCATGGCTGATTCCCTCCATAAGGCAGCCGTCACCGGCAATGACGTAGGTGTGATGATTCACGAGCTCTTCGCCGAACTTCCGGGCCAGCAGGCGTTCCGCAAGGGCCATGCCCACGGCATTGCCAAGACCCTGCCCTAGCGGTCCCGTCGTCGTCTCGATACCCGAGGCGTGCCCGAACTCGGGATGGCCGGCGGTGCGGGCGCCGAGTTGGCGGAAGGACTTCAATTCGTCCAGCGTCATATCGGCGTATCCGGTCAGATGGAGCAGCGAATAGAGCAGCATCGAGCCATGACCGGCGGAGAGGACGAAACGATCCCGATCTGGCCAATCAGGGCGCGCAGGGTCAAACTTCAAGTAGCGTGTGAACAGGACCGTTGCGACATCAGCCATGCCCATGGGCATGCCGGGATGACCGGACTTGGCTTTCTGAACGGCATCCATGGACAAGGCCCGGATGGCGTTGGCCATGTTGTTGTGACCAACCTTGCCCACGGCCTGGGCCGCTTCGTTTTCGCGCGCAGCGCTCATTTCAGAATTCCATCTTTGTTTGAACATCAAAGAGTTATCCGGACACTTTCAGACATACCCCAAGCGCAAGTGACAGGGTGCGTCACGCAATAGCCGCCTGAATGCCCTTGATGCGATGCACAATGCCGCCGGCGCCGGAAAGGGTCAACCGACAAGCTGCCGTTTTGTACCGTCTGAAACCGGCTTGTGCCGGGTCTTTATGATCCTTTGTGACCGGCTTGGCTGGCCGCTTGTTGACCCCACTGCCTGGCGAAGCCTAAATTCAACTGTTTTCCATCGATAATATAATGGCGAGTGAAATGTCCTCGAACGAAAGCCCCATCTCCTCCGAAGCAGCAGCGGAGAGTGAAGCAGCAACGGAGAGTGAAGACGCGCCGGAGGGTACGGCGGATGCAACGCTGGACGATGCCGCCAGGCGGCTTGAGCAGGCGCTTGAAAGCCTGGAGAGCCTGATCGAGCAGAAGTCCTCGAAGATAACTGAACTTAGCGAGGCCCTGGAAGCTGCCAAAAGCGAGAACAAGGACCTAAGGTACAGGTTGGAGCAGGCGTCGGAGAAAGTGGACGGCGTGACCAAGCGCCTGCAGGAAACCCTGGAGGACAAGGGCTGATGGCACAGGTGACCTTGACCGTGAATGGTCGCAACTACGATGTGACTTGCGATGATGGGCAGGAAAGCCAATTACAGGAGCTCGCCGCAGAACTGGATGGTCGTGTGCAGCAGTTGGTGCGCTCTGTCGGGCAGCCTGGTGAGGCGCGCTTGCTGCTTCTCGCCGGGCTTCTCATGGTGGACGAGATGCGCGGGCTGCGGGCCAATGGTTCGGGCGAGGCCGCGACGACTAGCTCAACGTCAAGTCCTGCCGACGGTGCTAGCGAGGATGAATCCCAAGCGGAATTGCTGGGTGCCGTTGCCGATCATATCGAAACCCTTGTCGCGCGGCATCGCGACGTCTAGATACAGAAGAGGGCAAAGCAATACGTCTTTGCTGGGGTACGTGCTGCGGAGTGCGTCAGGTTCTTCGATCCCTGGGGCCAATAATCACCTCTAGGGAGCTGTCCCTGCCGGGATCGTGGTCTCGGTACTACGGCACCCACCTGTCGACGACAGGCCACAGAGGATGATCAGTAACCAACGGCTTCGCGGCACACCCTTTCCATCACTCACCTTGCGGGCTTGAGGCCTGCCATTATGCGCTCTGGAGATTTCCAGTGACGGGTAGCGCCGATTCCGATGAAAGTAAGAAGACTCTCAGGCGCAAGGCGGCAACGCGCCGCAAACGTGCCTTCGAAGAGTCGGGGCCGGATGTCGCCTTGCGCCTTGCGGAACATCTGCTGGGGTGCGCGGAGCTCGCCAGTGCCAATTGGGTTTCGTCCTATTGGCCGATGCGAGAGGAAATTGATCCGCGTCCGGTGATGGAGGCGTTGAATGCGAGAGGCGTTGGTCTCTGCCTGCCTGTGGTTACTGGTCATGCCCAGCCCCTGATCTTTCGTGCCTGGCAGCCGGGCGACCGATTGGTGACCGAGGCCTTTGGAACCTCAGTGCCCATGGCATCGGCACACGAGCGGGTGCCCGAAATCCTGCTCGTGCCCCTGCTGGCCTTCGACAGTGAAGGTTATCGTCTGGGCTATGGCGGTGGTTTTTATGACCGAACACTTGAAAAGCTGCGTTCCGAGCGCGGGGCTCTGGCCATTGGATTGGCATTTGCCGGTCAGCATATGGATTTTTTACCCCGAGGGCCGCATGATCAGAAGCTGGACATGGTCGTGACTGAACAGGGTGTCCAGGCTTTCTGAGATCCCATTTCTTTTAAAGGCACAAGCTGTGAAACTGCTGTTCTGTGGAGACATCGTCGGTCGCTCCGGCCGGGAAATCGTGCATGCGGAGTTGCCAAAGCTGCGTCGCGAACTGAATCCGGACTTCATCGTGATCAATGCCGAGAACGCAGCCGGCGGCTTCGGCATGACCGAAAAGATCTGTGCGGAGCTGTTCGAGCTGGGCGCCGATGTCATCAGCGGCGGCAATCACAGTTGGGACAAGAATGAATGTCTCGAATATATCAATCGCGAGCCGCGCCTGTTACGTCCAGCAAACTATCCAGCGGGTGCACCCGGGCGCGGGATCGGCGTTTACAATACCGTGAAGGGGCAGAAGGTGGCCGTGATGAACGTCATGGGGCGCCTGTTCATGGATCCGCTGGATGATCCCTTCGCAGCCGTGACGCGTGAGCTGGAACGCTATCGCCTGAAGGGGAATGTGGATGCCTTCCTTCTGGACGTCCATGCCGAGGCGAGCAGCGAGAAAATGGCCATGGCGCATTATCTCGATGGCAGGGTTTCATTGGTGGTGGGCACCCATACGCATGTTCCCACAGCCGACGCCCAGATCCTGCCGGGGGGGACAGCCTACCAGACGGATGCCGGCATGTGCGGCGATTACAATTCGGTTATTGGCATGAACAAGGAAGCGCCAATCGCGCGCTTTACCCGGAAGCTTCCGACCGAACGCCTGAGCGTTGCAACGGGACCAGCGGATCTCTGTGCCGTGCTCGTCGAGACGGACGACACCACGGGACTGGCCAAGAGGATTGAACCTGTTCGCCGGGGCGCGCGCCTCCAGGCGACAGCGCCCTGAAAGGGTGACCCGGGCTTCAGCTTTCCTGTGATGGGTGAAGCGAGAGGAAGCGGACAACTTCCTCGTTAAGCACCGTGGCCATTTCCGTGATGCGGTTGCTTTCACTCAGGGCTGCTTCGCTGTGAATTGCCTCGGCCCCCTCGAAGTTGTCCGAAAAGGCCAGCATGCGATCCAGGCTTGCGAGGCACTCCGTGCCCGCGAAATTCTCAACGGAGTCTACGGCGCGGGACAGGCTTTCCGGCGTGTCGCCTTCGGGTGTACGCAGGTTTTCCAGCAGCTTCTCGGGCAGGCCCATGGTGAAACTCCGCTTCGCGGCTCGAGGACGTTCTGTTAAACACAGTTGAGGCAGAGTATTTAACAGCCCTTAAAAGTGGGTTAATGCCACTGTACGACTTTATCGCTGTGAAGTTGAGTGCGGATTTCAGCCGGCGCGCACTTCGCAACCGGGGCTGACAGACAGCGCCAAAGTGACGATATTGCCGCACGAGACGACTTGAGTTTGCAAGAACATGAGGTTGAGGTGCCATGGCTGGCCATAGCCAATTCAAGAACATCATGCATCGCAAGGGTGCGCAGGACAAAAAGCGTGCCAAGGAATTTGCCAAGCTGACGCGCGAGATTATCGTCGCCGCAAAGAGCGGCTTGCCCGATCCGACAATGAACCCGCGCCTGCGCGGAGCCATTGCGGATGCACGCGCCGCGAACATGCCCAAGGACAATATCGACCGTGCCATCAAGAAGGCCACGGGCGAGGGCGAAGACGTCAACTACGAGGAAATGCGCTACGAGGGCTATGGCCCGGGCGGTGTTGCCATGATCGTAGAGGCCCTGACCGACAACAGGAATCGCACGGCTTCGGAAGTCCGTGCGGCATTCTCGAAACATGGCGGCTCGATGGGAGAATCCAATTCGGTCGCTTTCCAGTTCGAAAGGGCTGGTCAGATTGTTTATCCGGTGGATACAGCGGACTATGAGGAAATCTTCGAGGCCGCGGCCGAGGCAGGTGCCCAGGATGTTCAAAGCGATGAGGAGAACCACGCGATCCTCTGTGATCCAGATGATTTCTCGGATGTTCGTGATAGCCTGACCGAGAAGTATGGGGATCCGCGCGAGGCGCGCCTGGTCTGGCGGCCCATGAACACGACTCCCATTGATGAGGACCAGGCCTCGACACTCTTCAAGCTGATCGAGGTGCTTGAGGACAACGACGACGTGCGGGAAGTGTCGACCAACTTCGAGGTTTCCGACGAGGTCCTCGCCCGCCTGACAGCCTGAGGAGACGGCTTTGAAGCAGGGCGCTTATATCCATAAGCCTAGGCAGTCGCGGGAGAGGCAGCGATCATGCGGGTAATCGGCCTTGATCCAGGCCTGCGCCACATGGGCTGGGGCATCATAGATGCAGATGGCAGCCGCCTTTCTCATGTTGCCAACGGGACCCTGCGCAGTGACGATCGGTGTGACCTGCCGGCACGCTTGGTGCAGCTCAAGAGCGCCCTGGAAGAGGTGCTGGGACAACATGGACCTCAGGTCGCTGCCGTAGAGGAAACCTTGGCAAATCGAAATCCCGACTCGACCCTGAAGCTGGGCATGGCGCGGGGTGTCGCCTTGATGGTTCCGGCCATCGCGGGCCTGGAGGTGACGCAGTACCTGCCAATGATCGTCAAGAAGTCGGTGGTCGGGACGGGACATGCGAAAAAGGAGCAGGTGACCATGATGATCGAGCGCCTGCTGCCGGGCTGCAGCCCTCATTCTGCGGATGCAGCGGATGCTCTGGCCGTGGCGATCTGTCATGCCCATCACGCGTCCACCCGACAGAGCTGGGCGGATCGAAGGCATGAAGTGGCAGGGAGAGCTTCGTGATTGGCAAGTTGACCGGGACCGTGGACCAGCCGGCCGAGGACCATGTCATACTGGATGTCGGCGGAGTGGGCTATATCGTCTTCTGTTCCGCACGAACCTTGAGTGCCCTGCCTTCAATGGGCGAGAGCGCGAGTCTTCTGATCGAAACCCATGTGCGGGAAGACCACATTCACCTTTATGGCTTTGCGGAATCATTGGAGCGCGAGTGGTTCCGCCTGCTTTCAGGAGTCCAGGGGGTGGGTGCGCGCATGGCGTTGGCCATTCTTTCAATCCTGCCCCCCTTGTCTTTGGCACAGGCCATTGCGGCCCAGGATCGCGCATCTCTCACGCGTGCCAATGGGGTCGGACCTAAGTTGGCGGCACGAGTGATCAGCGAATTGATGGACAAGGCCGGGCAGTTTGCGACGACAGAAAGTCTGGCACACGAAGTCACCAGCGGTGCGGCTGCGGTTGCGCCTTCAGGAGAGGCGGGCATGGCCGGACAGGCCGAAGATGCCGTCTCGGCCCTGGTGAACCTGGGGTACCGACGAACAGAAGCCTTCGCGGCCGTTTCGAAAACGGCACGCGAACAGGGTGAGGGGGCCAGCCTTCAGGGCCTCATCCGTGAAGCGCTGCGGGAGCTGTCGTCATGAGCGAATCACGCATGGTTTCTCCGGAATCGGAAGGCGAGGAGCCGGACAGCGGCTTGCGTCCTGTCACCCTTGAGGACTTCATTGGCCAGCAGCAGCTGCGCGCCAACCTGCGGGTTTTCATTGAAGCCGCCAGGGCGCGTGAGGAAAACCTGGACCATGTCCTGTTTTATGGTCCGCCTGGCCTTGGAAAGACGACCCTTGCCCAGATCGTGGCCCGCGAGTTGGGGGTTGGCTTTCGCGCGACCTCCGGTCCTGTCATCGCAAAGGCGGGGGATCTGGCCGCGATTCTGACCAACCTGCAGCCCCGTGATGTGCTCTTCATCGACGAGATACACCGTCTCAGCCCCGCCGTTGAGGAAATTCTCTATCCTGCCATGGAGGATTTCCAACTGGATATCATCATTGGTGAGGGGCCGGCGGCCCGCTCGGTACGAATCGACCTGCCGCCCTTTACCCTGGTCGGAGCAACGACGCGAAGCGGCCTGATTACGCGCCCCTTGCGCGAACGCTTCGGAATTCCCCAGCGGCTGCAGTTCTATCTTCCCGAAGAACTTGAGGAGATCGTGCGACGGGGAGCAAGAGTGCTGAACTTCTCGTTAACTCCGGATGGTGCAGCCGAGATCGCGCGCCGCAGTCGTGGCACACCGCGCGTGGCCGGGCGCCTTCTTCGGCGTGTGCGCGATTTTGCAGCCGTGGCCGGGGACTCCACCGTGGATGCCGCTATTGCCGATTCGGCGCTGCGCCGCCTGGAAGTCGATTCGCGCGGCCTGGATGCCATGGACCGTCGCTACCTGCAGTGCATTGCAGAGCATTACGGGGGCGGTCCAGTGGGTGCAGAAACGCTGGCCGCAGCGCTTTCCGAACAACGTGACGTGATTGAGGAAGTGATCGAACCTTATTTGTTACAGCAAGGTTTTTTGCAAAGGACGCCGCGGGGCCGCTTACTGACCCCCGGCGGTTTCGGGCATCTGGGCCTGGAGCCTCCAGCCGCCCTTGTGGAGCAGCTGGACCTGATATCTTCCATGGAGCAGGAGGAAGACGGGTGAGCGCACCAGAGGGGGGGCAGGAGCATGACCTGTCCGGATGGTTCGATGGAAAAAGGCATGTTCTTCCCATCCGGGTCTATTACGAGGACACCGATGCAGGAGGCATCGTCTATTATGCAAATTACCTGCGCTTTGCCGAGCGTGCCCGCACAGAATTCCTGCGCAGTCTATCCTTGGATCAGAAGCGGCTGCGTGAAGACTACGGACTGCTTTTTGTCGTCCGTCGTGTTGAAGTGGATTATGAAGGGCCGGCACGTCTTGACGATCTTGTGCAGATCCATAGCAGCATGGCCCGTCTGGGCGGTGCGCGCTTGGACCTGGAGCAGGATGTCATGCTGGGCATTAGCCGGCTTGTGTCGCTGAAGGTGCAGGTGGTTACGGTGGATGCCGAGACCACGCGCGCACGGCGGCTCCCCGCCCATATACGCGACATACTCATGCCGTATTCACAATCCTAGCTGCAATCGATGAAATTCGGAGTACATCCCCATGGAGAATGAAGCGGTCGACGCAGCGATGCTGGCCGGGTCGGCTTCGGGTGACCTGAGTATCTGGGGTCTTTTCCTCCAGGCCGACATTGTCGTGAAGTTGGTCATGCTGATTCTCGTCTCGGCCTCCATCTGGAGCTGGGCGATCATCATCGAGAAGCTGATCAAGTTACGCCGGCTGAAGGCCCAGGCCGAGGCTTTCGAGGACGAATTCTGGTCCGGGCGGTCTCTTGATCGGCTGTATGATGAGATAGGCGAGGCCCCAAGCGATCCTTACGAATCGGTTTTTGTCACAGCCATGCAGGAATGGCGGCGCTTTGCGCAACGTGGCGGTGGAATGGCACAGGAACGGACTGCTGCCTTGAAAGAACGAATCGAGCGTGTGATGGGAATTACCATCGGACGCGAAATGGATCGTGTCGAAAAGCACATGATTTTCCTGGCCTCGGTCGGCTCCTCGGCTCCGTTTATCGGTTTGTTCGGGACAGTCTGGGGAATCATGAATGCCTTTACCGCAATTGCCGGTACAGCCAACACCAGCCTTGCCGTGGTGGCGCCAGGCATTGCCGAAGCCCTGTTCGCGACGGCACTGGGACTGGTCGCGGCGATTCCGGCCACCATCGGCTTTAACAAGCTGAACAATGACATTGGGCGCTATGGACAGCGGCTCGAGGCTTTCGCGGGCGAGTTCGATGCCATTCTGTCCCGCCAGCTCGAGGAGGCACGCTAGACATGGCCGGTGGTCCCATCATGAGCCGGCGCGGGGAGACACATGGGGGTTTCCGCCGGCGTCGCTGGCAGCCGATGAGCGAGATCAACGTGACGCCTTTCGTGGACGTCATGCTGGTTCTGCTGATCGTTTTCATGGTCACCGCACCTTTGCTGACTGTTGGTGTCCCAATTGACCTGCCCAAGGTTTCCGCACGACAGCTCAATGACCCTGGGGAACCCCTGGAAATAACCGTCACCAACGGAGGACAGGTCTATATTCAGGAAACTGAAGTGGACCTGGAAGCCCTTGTGCCGCGCCTGACGGCGATCACTGGCGAAGATTTCGAAAGTCGGATCCATGTGCGTGGCGACGAGAACGTCGCTTATGGCCAGGTGATGCAGGTCATGGGGCGTATCAATACGGCGGGCTTTTCGAGCGTATCACTGATCGTCGAGCAGCCCTCACGCCAGGAGTGACAGGAGTGCGGACGCCGCCATGACTGAGGCCGGCCCCCCAAACAGGAACTGGGACGATGGTGGAACAACGCGGCGGGCGCTTGCGGTTTCCCTGGCGCTGCATGCCGTGCTTGTTCTCCTGGCCGTTTTCGGCCTGCCTTTCCTGCATTCCAGACCCGAACCGGTCACCATCATTCCTGTGGAAATGATCGGTGAAGATGATCTGACGGCACAGCAGATAGACGAGACACCTGTCGAGGATGCCGAGGAATCGCCGCCGGAAGAAGAGGTGCTGGAGGATGCACCAGAACCGGAACCTGTACAGGAGTCCTTGCCCGATTCACAGGCACTCCAGCCGCCAGAGCCGTCCTCGGTGAGTGAGAGTTCAGCCCAGGAGAGAGAGGCAGCTGCCGAAGCCATACCCGAGCCTGAGGAAACAGCGCCCCAACCCGAGAGCGAAGTGGCGCAACCGGCACCTGAACCAGAAGCGCAGAATGCAGGCGATATGGAAGCCGAGCCTCAGGAAGAAACTGAGCCTGAGACGGCTGAGGCAGAGACGGCAGATGATGCCCTGGAGGAAGCGGAAGCCGTCGAGCAAGAGCAGGAAGATCGCTTGACCGAGACGATACCTCCAGCACCACGGGCCAAACCCGAAGAAACGCCAGATATTGCCGAGGAAGCGCAGCCCGTTGAAGAGCAGGTTGCTCAGGAACAACCCGAACCTGAGCCTGAGCCTGAGCCTGAGCCTGAGCCTGAACCTGAGCCTGAACCTGAACAGGATACTGCCGAAGAGGAGGCATCCGAACCCCAGGAAGACCGCTTGTCTTCGATTTTGCGCAATGTCGAGGAGATGGAATCTCAGTCCCGGTCTCAGTCCAGCCCGGAGGCCGAGGAGCGGTCGGAAGACGAGCCACGCTCACTGGATGACAGACGCAAGTCGCAGCAACTGGCGCAGGCCATCCAGGCACAGGTTGCGCGTTGCTGGCGCATAGATCCCGGTGCGCAGCGCGCCCAGGATCTGGTGGTGCCCATACGGGTTCAGCTTGCACCGGACGGTCGGTTGCGCCAACTACCTGAAATACAGGACAGCGCTCGGATGAACCGCGACCAGTATTATCGTGCTGCCGCGGAGAACGCGCGGCGCGCCGTTCAGGAATGCCAGCCGTTTGACCTGCCGTCAGAGGACTATGCGCTTTGGCGTGACATGATACTGAACTTCAATCCCAGGGAGATGTTCTGATGCGGACGATCCAAATGTTATTCCGCTTGCCTGGCCTGGTTTTCCTGGCATTGGCGACCTTCGGCTTGGCGGCGTCCCAAGCTCATGCCCAGTTGACGGTCGATATTACGAAAGGCTTTGTCGAACCCCTCCCGGTTGCCATATCGGACTTCTATTCCGAGGACAACGAGGGTGCCGAGGTCGGCTCGAACCTGGCGCAGGTGATTTCGGACAATCTGGAAAATTCCGGGCTTTTTGCACCGCTGGACCAGCGCGCCTTTATCCAGGACCCCGCTGCTCTAGATGCAGGACCGCGCTTTGCGGATTGGCGTCTGATCGATGCCCAGGCTCTGGTGAGCGGCCGCGTGCAAATGCAGAGCGATGGACGCATGCGTGTGGAATTCCGCCTGTGGGATGTTTTGGCGGAAGAGCAGATGCAGGGCTTGGCCTACACGACCTCGCCCGACAATTGGCGACGCATTGCCCATATCATATCGGACGAGGTCTACGAGCGCCTAACGGGTGAGGAGGGTTATTTCGACACCCGTATTGTCTATGTCGCTGAAAGCGGGCCACAGGATCGCCGGGTAAAGCGTCTGGCCATCATGGACCAGGACGGTGCCAATCATCGGTTCCTGACGGATGGGAGCAGCCTTGTTCTGACGCCGCGTTTTTCGCCGACATCACAGGAAATCACCTTCATGTCCTATGCGGGCGATTCGCCGCGTGTCTATCTCCTGAATCTCAACACTGGCCAGCAGGAGGTTTTGGGTCAATTTCCGGGCATGACCTTCTCGCCAAGGTTTTCCCCGGATGGCAACAAGGTCATCCTTTCCATGGCACAAGGTGGCAACTCGGACATCTATACCATGGACTTGCGGACACGCGAGATGCGCCAGCTGACCAACCATCCTTCGATCGACACTTCTCCATCCTACGCTCCGGATGGCGAGAAAATCGTCTTCAACTCGGACCGCAGTGGCCAGCAACAGCTTTACGTGATGAACGCGGATGGTTCGAGTGTCGAACGGATCAGCTACGGTGATGGGCGTTATGCCACACCGGTTTGGTCACCACGCGGAGACTTGATTGCCTTCACCCGAATGAGTCAGGGGAACTTTTACGTGGGTGTCATGCGTCCCGATGGCAGTGGGGAGCGTATGATCAGCCGTGGTTTCCTGGTTGAGGGGCCAACCTGGGCGCCCAATGGACGTGTCATGGCCTTCTTCAAGCAGGAGCCTACAGACAGTACCGGACGAGTCAGCAGCAAGCTGGTCAGCGTCGATGTGACAGGCTTCAACGAACGCGAATTGCCAACACCCATGGATGCCTCGGATCCAGCCTGGTCACCACTTTTGACACAGCCTGGAACCCCTTGATTGCGGGACAGGCGCTCCGTATGCTCAAGGCTCTCGATTCGGCCGATGCACGGGGTTTTCTTCGATCAGGCGCGGCGAGCAGTCGCATCACTATGATGTCTTGATTTCCTGACCGAGGGTCGGGGTAGCTCTTAAGGGGACCTACAATGCGTTTTGCTTTTCTTGGTGTTGCAGCAGCACTGCTGCTGGCAGCCTGTCAATCCACACCCAGTGAATCCGATTCGGCCAGCAGCGATGCTTCGGCAAGCGGCTCCGGCAGCGGCTCCGGTTCCAGCCTGACCCAGGACAATCTGGGTTCGGCCGACCCCGGTACCCAGGAAGATCTTGAGCAGCGGATCGGTGATCGCGTGTTCTTCGATTTCGACAGCAGCAGTGTTCGCCAGGATCAACGGCGAACCGTCGAGTTGCTGGCTGAATGGATGCAGCGCTATGACAACGTGCAGCTTAGTATCGAAGGGCATGCCGACGAACGCGGTACGCGGGAGTACAACCTGGCTCTTGGTGAACGTCGTGCAAATTCCGTTGAGGAAATGCTGGTTGCACTTGGTGTGCCCCAGTCTCGTCTGAGGACAATTTCCTATGGCAAGGAACGACCGGCTGAGATCGGATCTAACGAGGCAGCCTGGGCCGCCAACCGCCGCGCGGAATTCGTTGTCCGCTAAGCTTGGATGACAGCGTGACCTTCAGTAAATGCCTGGTTCATATGAGCCGGGCATTTACTTTTTCGAGGGCAGGAGGTTCAGGGCGCCGTCTTGCGATACGCTGGCCCAACTGGCCATGATGCCTCATTTGTGCCACGAATGTTCTAGAGTTGATGTGTACATCAAATGCATCGAAATGGACGTCATGATGAAAGCGCTATTCAGGGTTTCCGGTATCACAGAAATGCATTTGCGTGCAGGCTTTGGGCGGGCCTTGTCCACTGGCCTGATTGCACTTGCTATCGGGGTTGCAGCAGTTCCCGTCGCCGCCCAGGAGACATCCAACCAGTCGCGCATGATGGCGTATAGCGAACGGTTGGATTCATTCGAACGCCTTGTGCGCGATTTGACGGGACGTGTGGAGACACTGGAGCATCAGCTGCGCCAGGCCAATCGCCGTATAGAACAGCTGGAAGCCGAGCAGCAGCAAGCTGGTGATAGCGTCGACACCTCAGGTGTTGGTGAGCGTGAAGAGACACTGGAAGATTTCGACGAAACGGCGGGTCGGGAGAGCGGGCAGTCAGAGCCCAGGGACCTCGGGACACTAACGGATGACTCTGCAGGGGACAGTTCAGAAGCCTCATCTGGAGCGTCTGCTGACAGCGATGGAAATCTGCCCGAGGGCAGTGCCACGGATCAGTATAACTATGCTTTCGGCTTGCTGCAGGAAGCCGAGTGGGAGCAGGCCGAAGCCGCCTTGGCTGCATTTGTCGAGGAGCACCCGGATAACTCGCTGGCTGGCAATGCAAAGTACTGGCTGGGCGAGACGTACTATGTGCGTCAGGATTACATTGAGGCAGCACAGACTTTTGCCGAGGGGTACAAGGACTATCCTGACAGCAATAAGGCACCGGACAATCTGCTGAAACTTGGCATGTCGCTGGCGGCCCTTGAACAGGTGGAAGATGCCTGCGGTACCTTCGAGGAACTGGAAGCTCGATACAGTGATGCAGCCAGCCAAATTCTGGAACGCTCTCGTGCGGAAAGGGAACGTTTGGGCTGTTGACCCCTGCAGTCCTGCCTGGATCAGGAGGTTCTCTTGCAGGGTGTGAGCGTTCAGGATGCCAGAAGTTCGGCGATTTCGTCCGAAGAATTCGCGCGACTCATGCAACCATTCACGCCCTTCGAGCCCTGTGCCAGGATAGCCTGTGCAGTCTCGGGCGGAATGGACAGTACGGCTCTGCTGCTGCTGCTGGCGCAGTGGTGCCGGCATGCAGGACATGAGCTGCTGGTCCTGACCGTTGATCACGGCTTGCGCTCGGGGTCTTCGGAAGAAGCTGAAGCCGTCATGCGGCATGCGCGCTCGCTGGAACTCAAGGGGCGGATCCTTCGTTGGCAGGGAAGCAAACCCACGCGCGCTGTACAGGAGCCGGCCAGACAGGCACGCTATGAGTTGCTGTCGCGCTGTTGCCGTGAAGAGGCTGTTCTGCACCTTGCTCTTGCGCATCACGCCGAGGATCAGGCTGAAACAATGGGCTTGCGACTTCAATCGGGCAGCGGCCTGATGGGACTTGCTGGCATGTCGGCGGTGCGTTACCTGCCTGATCTGCGCCTGATGCGGCCATTGCTCGGCGTTCCCAAATCGCGTCTGGAAGCCACCATGCACCAACATGGACAGGAATGGTCCGAGGACCCTTCGAACCGGGACGAGAGGTATCGCCGAGTGCAGTATCGCGTTGTTCTGGGAACAGGAGATGAAGGCAAGGAGCTGACCCGTACATTGCTGTCCACTTCTGGCGTACTGGGTCGCTTGCGCGCCTGGTCGGAAGCCGAGATAGCCAGGCAGTTGGCATGCACTGTAGCGTTTTATTCCGCGGGATATGCCCTGGTGCACCTTGCTGCCTTGCAGGACGTTCCGGACTGGCTCTGGCATGGCATTTGGGCGCGACTATTGCGCACAGTTGGCGGTGCAGCCTATAGCGCTCGCAAGGCCACGCTGGATGAGGCGCGTGCGTTCCTACAAGAGAAGAGGCGCATGCCTGAGACAGTGGGGGGATGCAGGCTGAAGGATCTTGGGGCTGGGCGTTTGCTGGTCATGCGTGAACCCGTAGGCCTTCCGAATGTTGCCTTGAAGCCGGGGGAATCGCAAAGCTGGGACGGCCGGTTCCGCTTTGTGCGGAGTCAGGATTGTCGGGTGCAGGAAGCTGTGACGGTCCGTGGCTTGGGTGAGCATGAGGCTGCCAGGCTGTGGCGATCGGTACCAAGTCTGCAATTATCCCGCATGCCAAGAGTGACATGGGCGTCTTTTCCTGCGGTGTTCTGCCTTGACGGTTTGCTTGCGGTCCCCCACCTGAATTATAAATGTTATAAAATGCGGGGTAAGTACGGCATCTCGTGCGCTCCGCGCCCGCATCATTCCCTGGCTGAGTCCATTTTTCGGCCGGCAGTGAGTGGATCTTGATGGTTGAGACCGTCGTATGGCCCGTAAGAGCAACTACATGTTCTTGCTGGGTTTCGACAGGTTATAGTGAGGATATCGAGCTTTGAATTTCAGTCGTAATGCAGCGCTCTGGTTTATAATCATCCTGCTGCTGTTCGCGCTGTTCCACCTGTTCCAGGGCAGCACCGAGCAGTCTCCGCAGCAACAGCTGTCCTATTCCCAGTTCGTGAACTCGGTCGAGGAAGGCTCGGTCCAGGAAGTCACCATCCAGGGTCACAAGATCGAAGGCCGCATGCGGGATGGCCAGACTTTCTCGACTTATACACCACCGGAAGATCCAAATCTGGTCTCGCGCCTGGAAGATGCAGGGACCCAGATCAATGCCAAGCCGGAAGAAGGCGGCAACCCGCTGCTCTCAATCCTGATTTCCTGGTTCCCCATGCTGCTGTTGATCGCAGTGTGGATATTCTTCATGCGCCAGATGCAGGGCGGTGGCGGCAAGGCCATGGGCTTTGGCAAGTCCAAGGCCAAGATGCTGACCGAAAAGACGGGCCGAGTGACCTTCGACGATGTCGCTGGTATCGACGAGGCGAAAGGCGAGTTGGAGGAGGTCGTGGAGTTCCTGCGTGACCCGCAGAAGTTCCAGCGCCTGGGCGGTCGCATTCCCAAGGGCATGCTGCTTGTTGGTCCTCCAGGCACAGGTAAGACCCTGTTGGCTCGTTCCATTGCCGGTGAGGCCAATGTCCCCTTCTTCACCATCTCAGGCTCGGATTTCGTCGAGATGTTCGTGGGTGTGGGTGCCAGCCGTGTGCGTGACATGTTCGAGCAGGGCAAGAAGAACGCGCCCTGCATCATCTTCATCGACGAGATCGACGCCGTCGGACGCCAGCGTGGCGCCGGTTTGGGCGGTGGAAATGACGAGCGCGAGCAGACGCTGAACCAGTTGCTGGTTGAAATGGACGGCTTCGAGTCCAACGAGGGCGTCATCCTGGTGGCCGCCACCAACCGTCCGGACGTTCTGGATCCGGCGCTGCTGCGTCCAGGGCGTTTTGATCGCCAGGTAGTCGTGCCCAATCCGGACGTGGTTGGACGTGAGAAGGTTCTGCGTGTTCACATGCGCAAGGTTCCGCTGGGTCCTGACGTGGATGCCAAGGTGATTGCACGCGGCACCCCTGGCTTTTCCGGTGCCGATCTGGCCAATCTGGTGAACGAGGCCGCCTTGATCGCCGCCCGTACCAACAAGCGTGTGGTGACCCAGGGCGATTTTGAACAGGCCAAGGACAAGGTCCTGATGGGTGCGGAGCGACGCTCGATGGTCATGACTGAGGAAGAGAAGGAACTGACAGCCTATCACGAGGGCGGCCATGCGCTTGTCTCCCTGTTTGTCAAAGGGAACGACCCTCTGCACAA
The DNA here is from genome assembly GCF_000420625.1 of Fodinicurvata sediminis DSM 21159. NCBI lineage: Bacteria > Pseudomonadati > Pseudomonadota > Alphaproteobacteria > Rhodospirillales > Rhodovibrionaceae > Fodinicurvata > Fodinicurvata sediminis. Next base: position 53,903 of record NZ_ATVH01000018.1, read on the forward strand.
GGTGACCATCATCCCCCGTGGACGGGCCTTGGGCGTGACCATGTCCCTGCCGGAGCGTGACCGCTTGGGCTTTGCCAAGCGCGAGATCGAGGCCAAGCTGGCCATGATGTTCGGGGGCCGTGTGGCCGAGGAACTGATCTATGGCGAAGAGAACGTGACCACGGGTGCTGGAAACGATATCCAGCAGGCCACGGGTCTGGCACGCCGGATGGTGACGGAGTGGGGCATGAGCGAGAAGCTCGGCCCGCTGCGCTACAACGAAAACCAGGATGAGGTGTTTCTGGGGCATTCCGTGGCGCGCCATCAGAGTATTTCCGAGGCAACGTCGCAGATGATCGACGAAGAGGTGCGCCGTATCATCGATGACTCCGAAAAGAAGGCCCGTGAGATTCTGACGGAGCACCTCGACGATCTTCACAAACTGGCCAAGGCGTTGCTCGAATATGAGACGCTGAGTTCGGATGAGATCAACAAGGTGCTCAACGACGAGCCCATCGAACGCCCCGACTTCACGGAACCGCCTCGACCGGGTCCCGGCAAGAAGTCATCCGTGCCCTCAAGCGGCCGTTCCGGCCAGGGCAAGGAGAATCCGGGCGGCATGGGACCGGAACCCGAACCGGCTGGTTGAAGCCTATTATCAAGGCCAGAGAAAAGGGCGCCTGCTTGCAGGCGCCCTTTTTCGTGCTGGCATTCAAGGGACTGGGCGCTTTTTTGAGGTGGCGATCATCGCTATAAGCAGACTATGGCTGAGCGCAAATTCTATATTCAACCCGATTTTATTGTCCCGCAGCACCCCCCCGGCAGCTGTCCACTCGCCGGCGGGCCCTACAGCTTCTCGCGTTGCATCAGGGCCTTGCGCGATGGACACGGTGTGGTCATGCGCGAGAATGTTTCCCTGGACGAGCTGGAAGGCGAGGAGAGCATCGACCTTGAACGCCTTAGGGCGCCACGTACCCCTTTCGCAGGCGTGGACATGACGGGGCCCAGCGTAATGGGGATCGTGAATGTAACGCCGGACAGCTTTTCCGATGGCGGTGAACGCTTTGCCACGGAAAAGGCCATTGCCGATGGCCTTGCCATGTGGGAAGCGGGTGTTGCCTTCGTGGATGTGGGCGGTGAATCCACGCGGCCGGGTGCTGAACCGGTTCCAGATACTGAAGAAAAGCGCCGGGTTCTTCCGGTAATTCAAGAATTGAGCGCGGCCGGTGTGCGCGTATCCATTGACAGTTATCATGCTTCTGTCATCGAGGCGGCTATTGAGGCCGGTGCGGCAGTTGTGAATGACATCACGGCTTTGACCGGAGATTCGCGCAGTCTGAAGGTTGTCGCTGAGAGTGGGCTGCCGGTTATCCTCATGCACATGCAGGGGCGGCCGCAGACCATGCAGAAATCGCCTGCCTATGACGATGTGACACTGGATATCTTCGATTTCCTGGAGCAGAGAATCACCTGCTGCCTTGAGGCAGGTATTTCAAGAGACCGCATCGCAGTGGATCCGGGTGTCGGCTTTGGTAAGACGCTCGACCACAATCTGGTGCTTCTCAATCGCTTGGCCACCTTCCACGCACTGGGGTGTCCGGTTCTGCTGGGGGCAAGCCGAAAAACCTTTATTTCACAGGTTTGCGGAAAGCTGGAACCGGGCGAGCGCGTTTCAGGAACCATGGCAACGCTTCTGGCCGGATGGACGCGTGGGGTGCAGATGCATCGCGTGCATGATGTGGACGAGGCCCTGCAGACCCTTAAGGTATGGCAGGCCATCGAAGGCGCTGTGGAAGGGTGAAGAGTTGGATATGTTTCAGGGCCATAAGCCAGGATAGAGGAAGCAGGCATGGGACGACGGCTTTTTGGAACGGACGGCATTCGCGGCCGTGCCAATCAGGAACCGGTAACGGCCACGACGGCACTGAAGCTGGCCATGGCGGCCGGTGCCCAGTTTGCACGTGGGCCGAAGCATAATCTGGTCGTCATCGGCAAGGATACGCGACTCTCCGGTTATATGCTGGAACCTGCGCTGACCTCCGGTTTCATTTCTGTGGGCATGGACGTGGTTCTGCTGGGGCCGATTCCGACGCCGGCCGTGGGTATGCTGACGCGCAGCTTGCGGGCGGATCTAGGTGTGATGATCTCGGCTTCACATAACCCCTTCGAGGACAATGGCATCAAGCTGTTTGGCCCGGATGGGTTCAAGCTGTCCGACGCGGTGGAGACGAACATCGAAACCGGAATGGAAGAGGATCCGGACAGGATTCGGGTATCTGGGGGAGAGCTTGGCAAGGCGCGGCGCCTGGAGGATGCACTGGGGCGTTACCTGGAATTCGTGAAAAGCAGCTTTCCCAGAGGATTGCAGCTTGATGGCCTGAAGATCGTCGTGGACTGCGCGCATGGTGCCGCCTACCGCGTGGCGCCCGATCTCTTCTATGAACTGGGGGCTGAGGTGATCCCGCTTGGAGTCGAACCGGACGGCTTCAATATCAATCTTGATTGCGGCGCCACGGCTCCTGACGCCTTGGCCGAGCGCGTAAGGGCGGAAGGCGCCGATCTGGGACTTGCACTGGATGGCGATGCCGACCGTGTCGTCTTCTGTGACGAAACGGGCCACCTGGTCGATGGAGACCAGGTTATGGGCCTCATCGCCCGCACCTGGAAACAGGCCGGGCGCCTCAACAGCCCTGCGGTTGTCGCCACGGTGATGTCGAACCTGGGTCTGGAACGGAGCCTGCAGGGCCAGGGATTGCAATTGCTGCGTACGCCCGTGGGCGACCGCTATGTAGTCGAACGCATGCGCCAGGATAACTGCAACCTGGGCGGTGAACCTTCCGGCCATATGATCATGAGCGATTTTACGACGACGGGGGATGGCCTGATTGCCGCATTGCAGGTCTTGGAAGCCCTGGTCTGTGATGGTCGGCCTGCTAGCGAAGTCCTGTCCGTTTTTGAGCCTGTTCCCCAATTGTTAAGAAATGTGCGTTTCAATGGGGGGCAGCCGCTTGAATCCGGCCCTGTTCAAGACGCGATCCGCGACGGAGAGGACAGGCTGGGCCAGGGGGGGCGGCTTGTGATCCGGAAGTCAGGCACGGAACCCTTGATCCGCGTGATGGCCGAAGGAGACGACGCAAGTCTTGTAAAGCAGGTCGTGGACGACATTGTCCAGTCGATTGCCGAGGTATAGTTGCCTAGGAAAGGAACATGACACGATGACAAAAGGCAGGATCCTGCTGATAGGCCGTTCCGACTGCCTGGGGGAAAAGGGTGTTCAGGCTGGTATCTGGACAGCCGGCGTTCATGGCCTGGCGGCTTCGACCGTTATCATGAACCTGACCGCACGTGACGAGGGCCGGAATTTCGATGAAACCGAATTGCCGGGAACCTTTATCGTCCGACAGGCAGAAGCCATCCTGGAATCGCAGAAAATAGACGTCGTGAAAGTCGGACGCCTTTCCTCGGAGGAACAGATCGAGGCAACCGCCCAGATTTTGGACGACAGCCGCCTGGCTGGCTGCCCTGTCCTGATCACGCCAGCCTTCTTTCGCGCAAATGACGAACCGGCACTCGGGGTGCGCGCCATTGCCCACTGGAAACGGCGCTTGGCCCACAGGGCACGGATGGTGGTTGTGACCGAACGTGAGGCGGATGCCCTTGGTGGTTTCCAGGCCGAGGGGCGTGAGGAACTGCCGCATGTTGCCGAAACCCTGGCCACGCTTGGCAGCGAGACTGTCCTTCTCAGTGCCCAGGATCCGGGAGGGGACGGGGGCCTCGATATCTTCCTGGATGCAGAGGGTGTCTTGTACCAGCGGGAATTTCCGGTGATGCGAGAAGGTGAGGCGGGACTCGATACGCCCAATTTTTCCACAGCGATGGCCTGTCAGTTGGCCTTGGGACACGAAAGCCGGGAAGCCGCACGTCGTGCCCGGGATTTCATAGTCTCTGAACAGAATGAGAGCGCGGCCTTGACTGATTTTGCGAGGATTCATGGAGGTTGAGCAAAAGCAATGAAGGGACGCGTCCTTATCATCGCGGGGTCGGACTCCGGAGGCGGTGCCGGGATTCAGGCGGATATCAAGACCGTCACGGCCTTGCAGGGCTATGCTGCCACGGCGATCACGGCGCTTACTGCCCAGAATACGCAGGGAGTCCACGGGGTTTTTGGCGTCGATCCCGATTTCATAGCCCAGCAGATACAGGTAGTCCTGCAGGATATTGGGGCCGATTCCCTGAAAACAGGCATGCTGCACTCGCCAGCGGTTATCGAGACGGTTGCACGTGAATTACAAGACTACTTTAAGAAGATTCCACTGATCCTTGATCCCGTTATGGTGGCGCAAAGCGGAGCCAACCTTCTGGAGCCGGAAGCCGTTGAAAATCTGAAAAATATGCTGCTGCCACTGGCAGATATCCTTACGCCCAATGTGCCTGAGGCCGAGAAGCTTACCGGCATGCAAATCGTCTCACCCGAGCAGATGCAGGTTGCGGCACGCAGTCTGTTGGAAATGGGGCCCCGTTCGGTCCTGCTGAAGGGCGGGCACCTTGAAGGCGAAATCCTCTACGATGTACTCGCGACTCCTGAAGGCGTTGAGGTCTTCTCGGATATGCGCATTGATACAAGGCAGACTCATGGAACAGGCTGCACCCTGGCTTCTGCCATCGCTACAGGGTTGGCGCAGGGACTTACCAGAAGTCAGGCCGTGGCACGCGCGCGTGCCTACCTGCAGCGTGCTTTGAAGACAGCCCCTGGTTACGGGCAGGGCGAAGGGGGTGTCGATCACGCCCATACGGTTGGCGCGTTCCAGTTAAACTGAAGCACTGGATGTGCACACATGCACACAGCATCTTTTGCGGGTTTTAATGTAGCTTAAACATCTTAAGATCGTTTAACTTGTCGACGGATCTTTCAAGATTCGGGTTATTATCTAACTGAAAAATAGATGTTCTTTTTCGGAATTTATCCGGCCCGATTGCACCGGGGCGGATTCCGTCGTTTGCGGATTATTTCCCCGAGCTGCGTTGACGCACTGCAACATCGGGCCTAGTATCCAGCCCTCAGCTATCGCTGAAGCGACCTATAAGCGCGAAGGAGCGCCATTTCACATGAATATGACTGTAAGCGCGGCAAACAAGCCTGCGACACGTCCTGCGAATCCAAATTTCTCTTCTGGACCATGCGCCAAACGGCCCGGTTGGTCCCTTTCTGCGCTGGAAGATGCCTTCACCGGCCGCTCCCATAGGGCCAAGGCCGGCAAGGCAAAACTGCAGGAAGTGATCGATCGCTCAAAGAGCATTCTGGGTCTACCAGAAGACTGGCGACTGGGGGTTGTCCCAGCGTCCGACACGGGAGCTGTCGAGATGGGACTTTGGTCTCTGCTTGGCGCGCGCGGTGTCGATTTGCTGGCCTGGGAATCCTTTGGTTCGGGCTGGGTGACCGATGTGGTCAAGCAGTTGAAGCTGGACGATGTCCGTCGGCTTGAAGCTGATTATGGGCAGTTGCCTGACCTGTCCTCCGTGGACGGCGACCGTGATATCGTCTTTACCTGGAACGGCACGACCTCAGGAGTCTGCGTACCGGATGCAGGCTGGATACCGGCCGATCGAAAGGGCCTGGCCATCTGCGACGCCACTTCGGCGGCTTTCGCCATGGAACTGGATTACAGCAAGCTGGATGTTGTGACCTGGTCCTGGCAGAAGGTTCTGGGCGGTGAAGGCGGACATGGCATGTTGGCCTTGAGCCCACGTGCTGTAGAGCGCCTGGAGAACTATACGCCGACCTGGCCCTTGCCGAAGATTTTCCGCCTGACCAAGGGCGGCAAGCTGAACGAGGGTATATTCCGGGGGGCTACCATAAACACACCTTCGATGCTTTGCGTCGAGGATGCCCTGGATGCCCTGAAATGGGCGGAGTCCATTGGTGGCCTGGAAACACTGGTCGCACGCTCTCGCGACAACCTGCAAGTTGTCGCCGACTGGGTGGCACAAAGTGAATGGGCCGATTTCCTGGCCGAGGAAGCGGGAAGTCGCTCGTCCACCTCCATTTGCCTCAAGATCGTCGATCCCTGGTTCACGGCATTGCCTGAAGACAAGCAGGCAAGCGTGGCCGATGGCATCGCGGCAAAGCTTGAGGAAGAGGGCGTGGCCCACGATATCAATGCCTACCGGGATGCGCCGGCGGGACTGCGTATCTGGGGCGGTGCCACGGTTGAACAGAGCGACATGAAGGCGCTGATGCCGTGGCTTGATTGGGCTTATGCCGAGGTTAAGGCAGCCAACGCCTGAAGCAGACGTCGAAGCCTCTCTTGAAACAGAATGGAAACCATTGATTCATGCCAAAGATCCTTATTGCAGACAAACTGAGCCCGCTTGCTGTCGATGTCTTTCGACAGCGCGGCCTGGAAGCCGATGTCCTCACTGGACTTTCGGAAGATGAACTGGTCGAGCGCATTGCCGATTATGACGGACTGGCAGTGCGTTCCGCGACAAAGGCGACGGAACGCGTCCTGGAAGCCGGCGCCAAGGGCAACTTGAAAGTTGTCGGTCGCGCCGGTATTGGTGTGGACAACATCGATATCCCGGCTGCGACGGCCAACGGTGTGGTTGTGATGAACACGCCCTATGGAAATGCCGTCACCACGGCCGAGCATGCCATCGCCATGATGTTTGCCATGGCGCGCCAGATTCCTCAGGCCAATGAATCCACACACGCCGGCAAGTGGGAAAAGTCCAAGTTCATGGGCACCGAGCTGACTGGCAAGACCCTGGGACTGATTGGTTGCGGAAATATCGGCACCATCGTCGCCGAGCGTGCACAGGGCCTGAAGATGAAGGTGGTTTCCTATGATCCCTTCCTGTCACTGGAACGCGCAAAGGATTTGGGCATTGAGAAGGTCGAACTGGACGATCTGCTGGCCCGTGCCGATCTCATCACGCTTCATGTGCCCCTGAACGACCAGACACGCGGGATTCTGGATGCTGAGACCATGGCCAAGTGCAAGGAGGGCGTGCGTATCGTCAACTGCGCGCGCGGTGGCCTGGTCGTCGAGGAAGATCTAAAGCAGGCACTGGACTCTGGCCAGGTTGCCGCAGCGGCCCTGGACGTCTTTGAGGTGGAGCCGGCCAAGGAGAATGCGCTTTTCGGTCATCCGAACCTTGTCTGCACGCCGCATCTTGGTGCCTCGACCAGCGAAGCTCAGGAAAAGGTGGCCGTCCAGGTGGCCGAACAAATGTCGGACTATATCCTGACCGGTGCGGTGACCAACGCCATCAACATGCCCTCGCTCAGTGCCGAGGATGCCAAGCATCTGGGGCCCTATATGTCCCTGGCTGAACAGCTGGGCTCCTTCGCTGGCCAGCTGACACGCACGGGCTTGCAGTCGGTGCGGATCGAGTATGAAGGGCATGTCGCCGGCCTGAACACCAGGCCCTTGACACAGACGGTGCTGGTCGGGCTTTTGCAGCCGATGCTGGATTCCGTGAACATGGTCAATGCGCCGATCATGGCTCGGGAGCGGGACATCGATGTGGCCGAGGTGAAGTACGAGCGGGACTGTGACTACCAGACCCTAATCCGGGTCACGATCGAGACCGAAAACCAGGAACGCTCGGTTGCCGGAACCCTGTTCGGCGGCAGCAAGCCGCGCCTCGTTGAGATCAAGGGCATCCAGGTCGAGGCGCAGTTGGGCAAGCACATGCTCTATCTGACCAATCAGGACAAACCCGGTGTGATCGGTGCCTTGGGGCGTATTCTTTCCGATGCCGGCTTGAACATCGCAACATTCCATCTGGGCCGAACCGAATTCGGTGGGGATGCCATCTGCCTGCTTGAGCTGGATGGCGATGTGCCGGCCCCCATCCTGAAGGAAATTCGCGCGCTGCCACAGGTGCTGCGGGCAGAACCCCTGCGCTTTTGAGCCGTCAGGCCATTTGACAGCTTCTGCGCGTCAAAAAACGCTGGAGCAGGGCCGTTTCATGTGGGATCAATGCCCCCGATTTTTACGGTCTATGGCAGTATGAACAGTGAAGCTACGGGCCGCTTGCGTTAAAGCAGGTCCGTGGCTTCACGTTCGTGTGTGGCTGGACGGGGCACAGGGCTTTGAACGGGCCAGGTGCTGTGCGCCAGACGCCGAAAGGATGGGGGGTATATGCACTCCGGCGACCCAAACGGTGCGAGGCAGGCTTTGCTGCCTGCTGGCCTGCAGGACATACTCTATCCGAATGCGGCCCATGAGGCGGCCATTGTGGAGAAGCTGATTCGCCATGTGAGCCGCCATGGCTATGAGCGCATCAAACCTCCGCTTATCGAATTCGAGGACAGTCTGCTGGCCGGCCCTGGGGGGCAGGTTTCGGATCAGACCTTTCGGCTGATGGATCCGGTCAGCCAGCGTATGATGGGCTTGAGGGCCGACATGACGCCCCAAGTGGCGCGTGTTGCCATCTCGCGACTGGCCCGGGAACCGCGGCCGCTGCGGCTTTGCTATGCAGGAGAGGTCCTGCGTGTGCGCGGCAGCCAGCTGCGTCCGGAACGACAGTTCACCCAGGTCGGTATGGAACTCATCGGAAGCTCCTCCTCGCGCGCCGATGCCGAAGCTGTCTTCCTGGCAGCAGATGCCTTGCGGACACTGGGTGTCGAAGAGTTGTCGGTCGATCTGTCCCTGCCGACCCTGGTAGGGCGGGTGTTCGATGCACTGGAACTGCCGGACAGCATGCAGCAGGAATTGCGTGCCGCCCTGGACAGAAAGGATTCTGCAGCGGTGCAGCAGGCGGCCGGCACGCATGCTGCCCTTTTCGATGGACTGTTGCGAGCCTCGGGGCTGGCCGAAGAGGCGCTGGAGCGCATTGGAAATCTGTCTTTGCCGGCTGCGGTGCGTGAAGAGATCGAGCGCCTGGCCCAGGTGATCGACGAGGTGCGAGTGATGACTCCTGACCTTGTCATGACCGTGGACTGCGTCGACCATCGTGGCTTTGAATACCAGACAGGCCTTTCCTTTACCCTCTTTGCCTCGGGTGTACGCGGAGAATTGGGGCGCGGCGGCCGTTACGACGCTCCGCGCGGGGAACAAGAGGGAGAACCTGCTATTGGCTTCACCCTTTTCATGGACTCCGTCCTACGAGCTCTACCGGCGCCCGCCCATGCACGGCGGCTTTTCCTGCCTGTGGATGCAGAAAGCGCGATTGCGACGGCTTACAGAGCGGCCGGCTGGGTTACGGTGGCAGCATTGGATGACGGGATTCATCCCGAAAGCGAAGCGCGCCGCCTGAATTGCACCCACATTCTTGTGGGGGACAAGATCGAGGAATTGGAGGACTAGGGTTTCATGGCCAACGTTGTGGTTGTCGGCTCCCAGTGGGGGGACGAAGGCAAGGGCAAGATTGTCGACTGGTTGAGTGAACGTGCGGACGTGGTCGTGCGTTTTCAGGGTGGACACAATGCGGGCCATACGTTGGTCATTGATGATGTGACCTACAAGTTGTCGCTTCTGCCATCCGGTGTGGTGCGGTCGGACAAGCTGTCCATCATCGGCAATGGCGTCGTGGTGGATCCCTGGGCCCTGATGGAGGAGATCGAGCGCCTGCAAGACCAAGGCGTACAGATTTCTCCGGACAATCTGCGCATTGCCGATAACGCTGCACTGATACTGCCTCTGCATGGACGCGTCGACCGGGCACGTGAAACGGCACGCGGTGGCAAGGCCATCGGGACAACCGGCCGTGGGATTGGTCCTGCCTATGAGGACAAGGTCGGCCGACGTGCCGTGCGTCTGTGTGACCTGGCAGATCCAGATCTGATTGCAGAGCGTGTTGATGCTCTGCTGGTTCATCACAATGCTCTGCTGCGGGGATTGGGCGAAGAGGAAATGGAGCGCGATTCCCTGATCGCGGAATTGCAGGCGATAGCCCCCAGGCTTCTGCCCTTTGCCTCACGTGTGTGGGCAACCCTTGATACCGCACGTCGCCAGGGAAGGCGTATCCTGTTCGAGGGCGCGCAGGGGGCCATGCTCGACGTGGATCATGGAACCTATCCCTATGTGACCTCCTCCAACACGGTTGGCGGGCAGGCCGCAGCGGGGTCAGGGACAGGTCCGCATGCCATCGATATGGTGCTGGGTATCACCAAAGCCTACACAACGCGTGTGGGGGCGGGGCCCTTCCCAACGGAACTGGATGACGAAATTGGCCGTCAACTGGGTGAGAAGGGCCGAGAGTTTGGTACTGTGACCGGGCGCCAGCGGCGCTGTGGTTGGTTCGATGCCGTTCTTGTGCGCCAGACAATCAAGACCGGCGGGATCGATGGCATCGCCTTGACCAAGCTGGACGTCCTGGATGGCATGGATGAATTGAAAGTCTGCGTGGGCTATGAAATCGACGGACGCCGCTATGACTACCTGCCCTCCCAGTCGCGCTTGCAGGAACGCGCCCAACCGCTCTACGAGACCTTCGAAGGATGGCAGCAGAGCACCCAGGGGGCGCGCTCATGGGCTGAACTGCCAGCCACGGCGGTTAAATACATTCGCCGCATAGAAGAGTTGATCGAGGCGCCTGTCACGTTGCTGTCCACCAGTCCCTCACGCGACGACACCATCGTGATGCGGGATCCATACGCAGGTTGATAGCTGTCGCTTCCCACCAGGCGCAGTCACGTTAACACTTAATTATCTCTATTGCGGTAAGACGGGGAGGGCTTTGCATAAAGTTCTTTCTATCCCGGAATCGTGGCTGTATCGGCAATGAGTGAGGCAACCGCCCAGAAGCGCAGCGAAGAACCTTCCGGCCAGTCGGCAAGGGGGGTTCGGTTGGAACCAGTCTTGCTTGGCAAGAACTGGGAAATCGACCCGCGTCAACCTTTGCCGCACCTCAATCAGCCCCATGCACGTGCCTTTGCGGCCAGGGACAAGCGTTTCCTCTCTTCCGGCAAGGCAGACAATTATTTTGCCTTGGTTTGCGAGGAATTTCTGTCGCCGCGCCTGGATACCATGCGCCATCTGAAGGGCGAGGATCTGGATCACCTCTTGCAGCCTGTCACCTTCGGTCTGATCGACTGGGGCATGCAGGAGGGGATGCGCCGGCCCGCCGTGGTCTTTGAGGAGCCTGTCGGCGAAAGAGTCCAGCAGTCACCCGATGAAGCCTTCAGCGCTTTCAATGAAGATGCTCTGACGCGAAAGGTTGTGCAGCCCCTGGTGCCCTTGCTGGAGAACATGGCGGAACGTGGTGTGACGCATCGAGCCATTCGGGCCAACAATATCTTCTGGCGCGATGCCGCGCATAACAGTGTCATTTTGGGAGAATGCGTGACGTCCCCGGCGGGCCTGGATCAGCCGGATGTCTACGAGCCCATCGAAGGTGTCCTGTCACGACCATCGGGTCGGGGCCCGGGTTCAATTGCCGATGATCTCTATGCCTTCGGGGTCATGCTGGTTTTCCTGCTGAACGGAAAGAACCCGGTCGAGGGAATGACCCGTCATGCCCTTGTTCAATCGAAAATCTCCCAGGGCACCTATGCCACGGTCGTGCGCAATCTGCGAACATCGTTGCCCATCATGGAATTGCTGCGCGGACTGCTCTGCGATGATCCGCGCGAGCGCTGGAGCCTTGAGAACCTCTCTATCTGGGCCAACGGGCGGCACCTCAGCCCCAAGCAGCCCAGCCTGCCGCAGAGAGGCGCCCGTCCCTTTACCTACCGGGATACCAAATACTGGAATCTGCGTTCACTCAGTGCCGCGATCGGAAGCGATTGGAAGGCCGCGCAATCCGAAATCGATGCACATGAGATCGCGGTATGGATCCGCCGTAGCCTGGGCGATGAGACCATTTCGGACAGAGTTCTCGAAACCACGGGACAGGTCCGCAAGAGCAGTTTCTCCGGCGCTTCGGAGTCCCTTTCGGACAAGGCACTTAGCCGCCTGCTGATGATCATGGATCCATCGGCTCCGATACGCTATCGCGAACTGTCAGTGGAGCCTGACGGTCTGACTCAGGCATTGGCCGTGGAATTCGAGACTCCGGGCTTTCAGGAACTGATCAGCGAAGTCATTGCCCGTCGCTTGCCGCAAAGCTGGCTGGAGGCGCAGCCACATACCTCGGCAGAACTTGGAGTGATGCAACGCACCTTCGAGGATCTCTACAATTATATCTCCCGGCCCTTGCCCGCATACGGGATCGAACGGTGCCTCTATCAGTTCAATCCAGGTTGGCCTTGCTTGAGTCCGCTGGTGCGCGAGGCCTATGTCACGGATGTAAAGCGCTTGCTGCCGGCCCTTGAGGCGCGCGCTTCAAGCAGCAGGGATGCGGAGCCACTGGACCGGCACATTGCCGCCTTCGCCTGTTCCCAGTTGGGGGATATACCGGAGCGCACCATTCTGGCCCTGGGAGAAACGACGACCGAAGCCGCACGAATCAGCGGGATTGTTCTCTTCCTGGCCGAGGTGGCCCAGAGAACGGATCAGCACCATCTGCCCAAGCTTGCGACCTGGCTGTCCGATTATCTCAAACCCTTTGTTGATTCCTTTCACAGCCGGCAGTTGCGCGAGGAACTTCAGCGGGCCATCGATTCCGCCGTGAAAGCCGGCAGCCTGCCGGACCTTGCGCGTGCTGTGGGCGATCAGGAACGACGCGAACGGGATGAGCGTGGATTTGATCTGGCCCGCCGCGAATACCAGGCCCTGGAACGCGAATGTCAGGGGCTTGAAGATGGCAAGTTGACCGATAGCGTCTTTGTATCCGCCCGGGCACGATCTGCTTCGGCTGTAGCAGCCGGCTTGGCGTCCGGGGTCGGACTGTTGTTCATGACCTTACTGTATGTGACCTAAAGGTACGAATCTTATGGTAGCACGTACAAACAAGGCTTCAGCAAACACCATCCAGGGCATGGAAGGTCAGCAGGCAGGGAAAGGCAAGGGAATCAGCTGGATGCGGCTGTCGGCCGGTGTCCTGTTGGGTATCCCTGCAATTGTGGTTCTATTTCCGACATTCATCCTCATCTGCGTCACGATGCTGCCCAGTCTGGTGGCTTTCATCACTGACAGGCAGCCCGGCCGGCATACGGCTTTGACGGTTTCGCTTCTGAACTTCTGTGGCGCCTTGCCATCGCTGGTGAAGCTCTGGGCCATGGGCCAAAGCCTGTCTGCAGCCATGGTGCTGATGGGGGATCTGATGGTCTGGCTGACAGCATATGGGGCAGCGGCGACAGGGTGGATGATCTTGATGCTGGCCGTGCCGGTTTGCCAGACCTATTACGTCATGATCACACAGTCGCGCCTGAAGCAGTATCGCCAACGCCAGGAAAAGCTGGTCCACGAGTGGGGACAGGAAGTCAGCGGCCTGACCGTGACGGACGACGATCCGGACAGAAAAACGGCGGAGCCAAGCTGATTCGGCTCCGCCGTACTTCCAGTTTTTGTAAACAGCCAGTTCCTATAAACAGAACCTGTTCGGTCAGTTGGCGGCGAGTTTTTCGTCCAGGGCCGCGTTCTTGATGGCCTTTTGCAGTTTTTCGAAGGCACGCACCTCGATCTGGCGTACGCGTTCGCGGCTGATACCGTATTCCTGGCTCAATTCCTCAAGCGTGGTGGCTTCTTCCTTCAGGCGGCGTTCCTGAAGAATATGCTTCTCCCGCTCGTTCAGGTTCTCCATGGCTCCGGCCAGGAGCTGCCGGCGCTTGTCCATTTCCTGCTGGTCACCAAGCAGGGTTTCCTGGTCTTCGGTTTCATCGGTCAGCCAGTCCTGCCATTCACCTTCGCCATCGATCCGTAGAGGCGCATTCAGGGAATGATCCGGGCTGGCCAGCCGGCGGTTCATGTTGATGACGTCCTGTTCGGGAACGCTGAGTTGCTCCGAAATGTGCGAGACCTGATCCGGGTTCATGTCCCCGTCCTCGATGGCCTGCATCTGCCCCTTCAGTTTGCGCAGGTTGAAGAACAGTTTCTTCTGCGCGGCAGTGGTGCCCATCTTGACCAAGGACCAGGAATGCAGGATGTACTCCTGGATGGCCGCGCGGATCCACCACATGGCATAGGTGGCCAGACGGAAGCCGCGTTCGGGGTCGAAGCGCTTGACGGCCTGCATCATCCCGACGTTGCCCTCGGAGATCAGCTCCGAGATGGGCAGGCCATAACCACGATAGCCCATGGCAATCTTGGCGACCAGACGCAGGTGGCTGGTTACCAGCTTGTGAGCGGCTTCGGTATCCTCACGATCCTGCCAGCGCTTGGCCAGCATGTACTCCTCGTCCGCATCGAGCATGGGAAACTTGCGGATTTCCTGCAGATAACGGGTCAGGTTGCTGTCGCTTGTCAGCGCAGGCAATTTTGAAGCAGAAGGTAAACCGGTCATATCCACGACTCCTTTACGACCCGGATATTTTCCGGCCGGGTCGATTCAAACCATACCAATATGGTCATGATTATTTTATAAGCATTCCAGAAGTTTGATCAAGTTTTTTAGGTCGCAAGGCAGATCTGTCGTAAAATCAATCCATTCTCCAGTTTCCGGATGTTCAAAGCCCAGCGTGCGGGCGTGCAGGGCCTGTCGCGGAAAGGCACACAAGGCAGTGGATAGCTGTTCGGGCAATTGTTTCAGAAGCGCCGGACGCCGGCGTCCGTAAAGGGGGTCTCCCAAAAGTGGATGTCCCGCGTGGGCCAGGTGAACGCGAATCTGGTGTGTCCGACCACTGTCGAGACGGCAGGACAGTTGGCTGACAGCTTCTGCGCCATAGCTGCGGATGCTGCGATAATGGGTGCGCGCCGGCTTCCCGCCTGTGCGCAGGACAGCCATTTTCTTTCGGTTGATCGGGCTTCGTCCGATATTGCCTTCAATCTCTCCCTCCCGCGGGTTCAGTGCACCCCACGCCAAGGCCATATATTCGCGCGACACCTGTCGGCTCGAAAACTGGCTGACCAGACTGTTGTATGCCGCCTCGCTCTTTGCTGCGACAAGGACACCGCTGGTGTCCTTGTCCAGTCGATGAACGATGCCGCAACGTTCCTCACCTCCCACCTGCCTGAGGCTGTCGCCGCAATGGGCCAGCAGGGCATTGACCAATGTACCATCAGGTGTTCCTGCTGCCGGATGGATAACCAGACCGGCAGGCTTATTGAGGACAAGAAGTTCCGAATCCTCGTGAAGGATATCCAGCTCCAAGGGCTGAGCTTCCAGACTCTGCTTGCGAGTCTCGGGGATCTCTATGGCAAAAGTTTGGCTGGATTTGACCCGCAATGAGGCCTCGACTATCGTCCTGCCATCATTCTTCAGGGCGCCCTGGGCGATCAGGGACTTGATCCGCCGGCGCGAAAGAGTGGGAAGCCTGTTCGCCAACAGCCGGTCGAGACGCATGCCGGCTTCCTCAGGTGCCACAAAGATTTCATGGCGCCCCGTTTCCGTCTCGCAGGCATTCGGCTTTTCGGTGTCGTCGGACATGCTTGACGGGTCGTGTGTGCGGTGCGCGAATGGGGGTTGTGATGACACGGCTTCGCCGGTGGCGCTCACTGATCTGATTATTCCGGAGAACAGGGATTCATGCACGCATTAAAGGCACTGGTCATCGCAATGGGCCTTCTGATCATTGTTGGGATGGGACTGGTCGTATGGGGCTTTGCGCGCCAGGCGACCCAGATGACCGAGAAAAGCGAAGATGCCAGGTCATCCGAAGACAGTTATTTTGAAACCCAGGTCGACTTGCCCAATGGCTGCACTGTGGACAGCCTCAAGAGTGACGGGCAGGGCGGCTTGCTGCTCCTGCTGAAAGGTCAAGGACGGGCAGGTGAGGCCTGCGCGCAGATCATCCTGTTGGATGCCGGTAACGGCGAAGTTCGTGGCCGTATAGGGCTGCAAGACGGCCAGTGAAAATTCTTGCAGTTGGCCAAGCGAAAGCGGTTGCCGAGCCCCAAGGATTTCTGTATATCCTCGCTCCCGGCCTGGACACAGCGTCCCCTTCGTCTAGAGGCCTAGGACACCGCCCTCTCACGGCGGCAACAGGGGTTCGAATCCCCTAGGGGACGCCAATTACCATAACGTTGCTGATAGCCTCTGGCCACCTGTAGGCCACAGCGACCTCCTAGCTTATTCCCGAAGATTACGGCCCCGGAATTGTCAGCGTCACAAGTATCGTGTTCTGCTCGTAACTGAATGAGGCTGGGATGTTGGAGTCCTTATCGAGATAGCTGTAGCGCAAACCGACAGTTGCCCAGTCCGTCGCTCTATACCGAACGCCGGCCCTCGCGTGCCAGGTTTCATCCTCGCGCTCAAAGGCGAAGTTGGTCCGAACGCTGGGGTTGTTGTAGTTGTATTTGCGATAGCCGCCGCCTGCGAACAAGGTGAGCTTGTCGAGCGGCCGTACGCGGCCGTCTAGACCAACGCCCCAACCGTGGTTCTCCGCGGAGGCACCTTCAGTCTGTTCCCGGGACAGGGAAACGTAGGGTGACAACTCTGCGCCTTCAGCCAACCCGTCAAACCGAAAGTTTTGCGAGAGGACTCCGCGGTGCAAGAGACCGTCGCGGTCTTCCTCTGCCACCGTATCGAACATGAAGTCTCGATGCGACAGCGTATAGCTTAGTGAAGTCTCGCTCCAATCCGTCTGCTGCCAGTGGAGCCCTATTTCTCCGCGCGTGCTAAAGACGTAGCTGTCGCCGTCGATGTTGCCGTATTCGGCCCCGATGCCAGCTGAGACCCGCCACGAGTCATCCAAATCATGTTTGGCCCTAAGGCCCAGATCGGTGAAGACCTCGTTGAATTCTTCACGGTCGGCGTGCAGCGCCCCATAAACGTTGCCTTCTGCTATGACACGGGTTGACTGGTTGTCGAACAGCACGCCCCAGGCGCTGAGGGCCGGCTCCAACTGGTAGTCGGATTCGTCCGGCGCCGAGCCCGGCGCGCTGTCCGAACGCAAGGCAACGTTGTCGTTGTAGCCAGCTTTGAGGGAGGCGCTGTAACCCCAGGAACCGGTTCCTCTCGAAGGATATGGCCGCGCAATCCGATCATAGCTATCCAACAACTCGCGGTCCTGTGCGAGAGAGCGTCCGCGGGCGATTTCTTCCTCGGCCTCCTCCTGACGATTCGCCAGTTTCAATGCGCCCGCCCGCACCGCCCGCACGCGGGCTTCAAGTTCCGGCGTAAGCTTTTCCGCTTCATCCAGCAAAGGCAGCGCTTCTTCCACCCTCTCCAGGCGGATCAGCGCGGTCGCCTGTCCGAGCCGGTTACGGCCGGTATCGGGTCCCTGACGCAGCTGGTCGAGCGCCGCACCAGGCTTGTCCACGCCCAGCAGCGCATCCCCGAGCGCCTGACGGACCAGAGGCTTGTCGCGACCGTGTTCGATCGCGAGCCGCAAGGCGCCCACCGCTTGTCCGTAACCCTCGACACTCAGCTGCGCAGCCCCCAGCAGTTGCCACAGTCGCCCGTCGTTTGGATTGGTTTCGGTAAGCTGGTCCAGTTCATTGATTGCAGCCTGCGGGTTCTCGCCCAGCAATGTTGCCAGTTCGCCATATGCGGGCGTTTGCGCCCGTTGTTGCCGGCCGTCGCGGGCCGGGTTGGCCGACGCCAACTGAATGCCGGGCGTGGCCTGTGCGCGTTGATCGTTTCGTCGAGCGCCCTGGTCGGTTGGCACGGCATCGGCCGCAAGCTGGGACGGCTGCACCGTCGCTAGATAGAGTTGACGCAATTCGGCCCGGATCGCCGAAACGTTGGGGCCCGAGCCGGGCGGCCCGCGCTCCTCCCATCGGTCCCCACGCTCTTCCCATCGGTTCATGTCAGGGAAACGGTCGAACTGATCTGCCCGGTTCTGATTGAAGGTCAGCCGCCCTAGGTTCGGACTCTCAAGCAAGGCCCGCGTGGCCGGGGACTGATCCGGTATTTCGGGCGGCAATTCCTGACCCTGCGCAAGGGATGCAACGACGGTTATGAAACCGGCTGCAACCGCGGCGATACTATTGGTTCCCTTTAATGGTGGTCTCGAACCGGCAAAAAAATCGAAACCAATGACTTCCAGACGGTCATCTTGTTTTGTTCCAACCGCCAAATGCACCCCCCAAGCAATATCTTTTATCGCAGGCTGAACCGAACGGCTTGATGGCTCACTGGTTTCTGAACTGTATGGACGATCTTTGGTTAGTACCCCGCTAGGGATCAGTTGCCGCGATGCGGATCAATGTAGCCGGGGTTCCAGACCGACAGCGGCAACGGCATGGCCGATTGCTGCATGGAGCCAGGCCGAACCGGCATCGTGGTCTTGTCCAGTTGGTTTAGGATATTCCACGGCAAGTCGAGATCAATCTTACCACCCTCCGGCTGGGCCGGCATCGTGGTGTTTGAGTTGTTTGCAGCGCGCTTGATATCCTCATCCGTATCATCGAAACGGTTGACAAGTTCCTTTTCTCCCTCCGTCAAGGGCGGACCACCGCGCTGACCGGGGGCCGGCAACGTATCGCCTTCATCTTTGTCGGCCTTGTCTTTTTCCTCGCTATCGTCGCTGCTATCGGAACTCGATGTGGAATTTGATTCGGACTCCGAATCGGATTCGTTATTGTCCTCCTGATCTGAGTCTGAATTGTCTTCGTTACTGCTCTCTTGCCCCGACTCTGAATCGTTTTCGTTACTATCCTCGTCACCTGACTGGGCTTCCTCGGCTTCTTCTTCTCCAAACACCATCGTTTCTTCGTCTTCGTCGCTACCGCCCTCCTGACCTGACTCCGATCCAGATACGGCTTCGTCTTCTCCAAACTCCATGACGTCACCGCCGGTGCCTTGGTCACCGGAATTATCCGTCGCTGTGATCTCTATTTCGCCGGTGTTCTCGTTGAATCCCCAGTCGTATTCGTCTCCTGTGATGGTATCGAGTTCACTGGCCTTGAATTTGTTGACGATGTTCCCCTCGCCGTCGGTTATAACAATGGTTTCGTCGCCCTGCATACGGCCGGACTCAGCCCCTGACGGGGCCTTGACACCGGACAGGCCGCCAAAGATTCCGCCGTAACCTGCACCGATGCGTCTACCGCTCTGTTTGCCAACGCCTGGCACAGCTAAGTACTTGCCAAGTTCACCTGTTGGATTGCCGGCTTCCCCCATCGGTCCTGATGGGATGACCTGATTGGCTAGCCGCCCGACAACCTCGGCTCCATAAATGTCGGGCTCAACACCGGGGTAAGGGCCCCAGCCCAGTTCGGTGCTGCCGATAGCGCCCGGTATGCCTGTCTCTTCAATATCCGCATCGCTATCCCAGTTCGGCTTGACCCCAGGGATTGCCACGTCGAATGCGGCCTCGCCTTCACCCTCGGCGGAGTCGTTGTCCTGGTTCTTTTTGTCTTCGTCATTGTCTGAAGAGCTGTCGTCATTCACTGCATCACGAGCGGTTTCCGAGCCGTCTTCGCCGCTCAGGTAGGCTTTGGTGACCGCGTCCTTGATTTCCTCACGGGCACGTTCCTCCTGGCGTTCCTGGATCGAGCCGTCTTCGCGGCTCTCCTGGTCGGCCCGGTTCTGCTGGCGGGTGTCGCTTTCCTGCCGTTCATCCAACCCTTCCTTGGCATCACGGGCGTATTCGGAGGCGGCATCCGACGCCAATTCCTCAGCCAGACTCCCTTCAGCCGTATCGCCATCTTGCGCCGTGGCCGGCACTGTTCCGGCGCCCATCAAGGCGACAACTGATGCGATGGTGATCGCGCTTCGCAGGGCACGTTGCGGCCGCGTAAACGCCGAACTCGCTCGCAGGATTTCACTTCGGGATGTCACCATGGCGCATCGGTGATCGCCACGCTGCGCCAGATCAGCATTTGGAGGGCCCGTCGTCCGCGTCATTACGATCCTCCCATCCGGCTCCTGTGCCGTTGATGGTGATCAGACAATACAAAAATCTATAAAAATTTATGGAATTGTGCTTACGAAACAGTGCGATGTCAAATATACTGTGAAACAGTGTATATAAGTGACAGCATGACAGATCTTGCAGGAAAGTGAAGATCACGGCCTCATTTTCCTTAGGAATAGCTGATCGCCGAATGCATCCGGCGCTAACGATGCGCGGTGCGCTCGGACCCTCGCGGGCGACCGGTTTGGGCCCAATCTTCGCTGCCAGTGATGTTTGTCGCACCGCATTCGAAGCAATACCAGGAACTGTCAGGGTCAAGCTTGGTGGGTGTTGGCTCGTCCGGCAGGCCACAGAGTCTCTAGTGCGCAGAAAACTTTACATTTCAGAGCTACAGGGGCTTTCCTCTGAGGGCCACGGATTCGCCTAAGTCATTGTTTATATTTATCTCCTGAAGCGTACAGGAATAGCTTGGCGCTAGGAGCTTGGGGGCGTGGCATACTTGTAACCAAGGTTGTGAAATGGACTTTGCCTCTGCATATTCGTCGTCCTGCCACCGAAACCGAGTCGATGGGAGATGGAGAGATGACTGCAAGCGCCGACACGCGAGACAGCCGCAAGACTGCCTATCAGCAGCCCCAGCCCACGGCGATGGTGCCCGACATCTTCGTGCAGGGTGCGCTCGCGTTGGATGGCAACGACGAGGCCTGGGTTCCGCAGGCCGATGGCGTCTGGTTCCGTCCTCTCGTGCTTTCGGTGAGTCAGGGGTATTATGTGAACCTGCTGCGTGTCCGTCAGTCCGGCATCCTGTCCCGTCACCGGCACACGGGGCCGGTGCATGCCTTCACCTTGCGGGGTGAATGGCACTACCTGGAGCACGATTGGGTTGCCCGCGAAGGGGACTATGCATTCGAACCCCCGGGAGAGACGCATACGCTGGTCGTTCCCGAGGGGGTCGATGAAATGGTGACGCTGTTTCATGTCACGGGCGGCTATACCTATGTCGATCCGAAAGGCAACGCGCTCGACTACGAGGATGTCTTCACCAAACTCGACAACGCGACCCGGCACTATGAAGCCATCGGCTTGGGGCGCGCGTACGCCGACAGCCTCATTCGCTAGGCGCGGCCGTGTAGAGCGTCCGCTCTGCTGAGCGGCGAGGCCGCAGAAGGCGCATGTTCCACAAGACGATCAGTGGTGTGATCAGGGCTGTTGGGCCCAACCAGCCGACCAGCTCGGGCAGGAAGGTCAGGTTGACCACCACCGCCGCGGTGATTGTCGCAATCGTCCCACCCAGCATGCGGGTCAGATGATGCGCGATGCGCTGCTTACCGGTCAAAGGTCCCTTGCGCCACTGGCGCAGGTCCGAGATGGCCATGCTCAATCCGATGGCCCCGAACACCAGCAGGATGATCGCACGGTCACTTCCCCCCGGTTCGGACATGCCCAGGAGGCTCCAACCTGTCATCGCCAGGGATGTTACGGTCATGAGGAGCGCCGCGCCAACATCGATTGGCCGGGTTTTTCCGTCACGCTGTTTGGCTGTCCGCCAACCGGTAAACACAAAATAGAAGCTGAATATCCCGATCCCCAACAGGAAGGCATTGGGGTGGACGAATACCAATGCGAGGGCCGTCAGTGATACGACCAGCATCGCCAGTACATAGATTGCTCCGGCCCGGCGGTGCAGGCGTGCTCCCTTGTTTGCCGCGACAGCCACGCCGGCGGCGCCTAGAGCCAGGAATCCCGAGAGGATATGAGGTACAAGCAGCAACTCGATCATGTCATCTTGTCCTTTGAAGCAACAGCTGTGGTCATTGGCGCGCATGGGCAGCGGCCGAACTGTGCGCCAGGGAATGCCGGGGGTTGAGGGTTTGGCTCAAGCAAAGCTGCGGGAAAGTCTTGTGAATTTCGTGAACGGCATCTCAGGTTCATTCGCGAAGCGTGAAGGGAAGGGGGGCTGGCTGATGCGTCTGGGGCCGCCGGTTGCTGTCGGTCTTTTACTGGGGGTGCTGGGGCCATTTGGCACCTACGATGCGATCGCCGTCCTGCCTCGATTGGTCTATTGGCTTTCCGTTGTCTCGCTGAACTGGTTGCTGTGCGACCTGGCGATTCGGCAAATAGATACGCGACTTTCCGACAGTCTGCCCGGGCGCCATCTGCTTGTTCCCCTGGGGGGTAGTTTCCTGGTTTCCCTGCCAGCGACCGCTGTCGTTCACATGGCAAGTTCCATTGCCGGCCTGGCTCGAGACAGCAATCTCCTGGAGCTATACGGAAAGGTGCTTCTGCTGTGTGCCGTGATTTCAATGGTGGGCTATAGAGCAAGCCGACGTGAAAGTGACGATAAGGCTGGCCTGGCGCCTGTGGCAGGTCAGCGAATCGATGACAGGGAGGCCCCGCTGTTCTTCGATCGCTTGAGCAAGCCGTTGCAAGGAGAGCTGTTGTGCCTGGAGATGCAGGATCATTACCTGGCTGTTCATACCAGCGAAGGCAGCGAATTGATTCTCTGCCGCATGGAGGATGCGGCCCGCGAACTGGATGGTGTGGGCCAGCGTGTCCACCGTTCGTGGTGGGTTGCAAGCGCCGCCGTTGCTGGTGCGGAACGACATGGCCAGCAGCAACGTCTCAGGTTGACTGATGGCCGTCTTGTCCCCGTTGGCCGAACCTATCGCACGAGACTGAAGGAACGCGGATTTCTGTGACGACTCCCTCTAGGCCAGAAGAGTGGGCTTGCACGTTCGAATACGCCTTTGCATGCGCAGGTGAGGGCCTATCCGTCATTTTTTGAAGGAAGGCTCTGGTTTGAGTGCCTTGCTGTGGCTAGACTGGAAATCAGTTCACTAAAGGCCATTTCAGTAAGCTGTGCAGATCGGCTGCATGGCGATCCGCAGATGGCAAATCCTTCTCCGGACAAGAACACAGGGAGAATCCGGATGACTTTCAAGAGTTTCAAGACCGCCCTTTTCGCAGCGACCCTGAGTGCAGGGTTCGCAACATCCGCAGTCGCCCAGGACAGTGTCACGGTGGCGTCCAAGATCGATACGGAAGGCGAACTTCTGGGCAACATGATCCGGGTTCTCCTGGAGGATGCAGGGATCGAGGTCGAAAACCGCATCCAGCTGGGGCCAACGAACGTGGTGCGTGAAGCCATTACCGCTGGCGAAATCGATATCTATCCCGAGTATACCGGCAATGGTGCCTTTTTCTTCGGCATGGAAGACAGTGATGTCTGGAACAACGCGGATGAGGCCTATGAAACGGTAAGCGAGCTGGATCTGGAGGAAAACGGGATCGTCTGGCTTCAGCCGGCCCCGGCCAACAACACTTGGGCCATCGCCGTACGCCGTGATGTGGCCGAGGCAGAAGGTCTGGCAACTATGGAGGATTTCGGGCGCTGGGTGTCCGAAGGCGGTGAGGTGAAGCTGGCGGCATCGGCCGAGTTCGTGACCACGCCGAATGCACTGCCGGCTTTCCAGGAAACCTATGGTTTTGAACTGGATGGGGACCAGCTCCTGGAGCTGTCCGGTGGAAATACGGCCACCACGATTCGTGCGGCCGCTGAAGGCATGAATGATGCAAATGCGGCCATGGCCTATGGCACAGACGGCGCCCTGTCCGCTGTTGGCCTGGTGGTGATGGAGGATACGAAGGGTGTGCAGTTCGTTTACGAGCCGGCCCCCATCGTGCGCCAGGAAGTCCTGGATGCCCATCCGGAAATCGCGGACCTTCTCAACCCCGTAT
Source organism: Fodinicurvata sediminis DSM 21159 (assembly GCF_000420625.1). Taxonomy (NCBI): domain Bacteria; kingdom Pseudomonadati; phylum Pseudomonadota; class Alphaproteobacteria; order Rhodospirillales; family Rhodovibrionaceae; genus Fodinicurvata; species Fodinicurvata sediminis. The sequence continues at coordinate 77,409 of NZ_ATVH01000018.1, forward strand.
TCGAAAGCCTCACTCTTGAAACCCTGCAGGGTCTGAACTCCCAGATAGCCGTTGATGGCCTGGATGCGCAGCAGGTGGCACAGGACTATCTCGAGGAGAACGATTTCCTGGATTGATGGACGACATTTCCGGACCAAGGTTTTGGCAGTGAGTGAGCCGCTGGCCCGTTTCGTCGAAACCTTGGTCTTCAGCGTTCCATGAAGCCAAACCGTGTCATCGTAACCCTGCTGGTTCTTGCGCTGGCTGCGACGCTGTTGCTGCCTTTCACCAACCTGGCGGAAAATCGTCTGGTTTCCGGGACTCCATACAGTTTCTGGACGGCCCTGACGACCGGCCAGCTGGTGGGGGTCCTGGTGCTGCTGGCCTGCCTGATCGGTATGGCGGTCAGTTGGCACGCGCGACCTGTGCTTAATGGAAATGCCGCGCTTGTCTGTTGTCTCTGCCTCCTACTGCTGGTCATATACGCAGCCGGGGATTTTGCCAGGCGCAGCCTTGAGGATGCAGGACCGGCCTCACGTGTGTCCCTGAGCAGCGCTTTCTGGATCCAGATCTTCTGTCTTTGCCTGATGATGATCGATGTGCTGCAGCGCATGACCCGGTCCATCTTCACGCAGGTCTTCTTTGCTCTTTTCGCCTTCGCGGCCGTGATGCTGATGTTTGTCAGCGGTGCGCTGGACCAGTTGTCGATCATGCGGGAGTACGCCAATCGACAGGAGGCCTTCGCAGGGGAGCTGGTCCAGCACATGATGCTGGTGGTTTCGGCACTGGGGCCGGCACTCCTTATCGGGGTGCCACTGGGTGTGTTGGCCTTGCGCCGGCTGCGTCTGCGCAGTGGCCTTTTCAGTACGCTGAATGTCTTCCAGACCGTGCCCAGCATCGCTCTGTTTGGTTTGCTGGTTGCACCGCTGTCCGCACTTGGCGAAGCCGTCCCATTGTTCCGCGACCTGGGGGTTCGAGGGATTGGAGCGACCCCGGCCATTATCGCCCTTGTGCTTTATGCTCTGTTGCCCATTGCGCGAAACACCTATGCAGGCTTTGCCCAGGTTCCGGCGGCTGCCATAGAGGCGGCGCAGGGCATGGGAATGACTCCACGTCAGATTCTCTGGCGCGTCGAGGTTCCCCTGGCCCTTCCCGTTTTGCTTTCGGGCCTAAGGATCGTGGTCGTCCAGTCCATTGGCCTGGCCGTTGTGGCCGCCCTGATCGGTGCCGGAGGCCTGGGGACCTTCGTTTTCAATGGCTTGGGGCAGTATGCAATAGATCTCGTATTACTGGGCGCAATTCCCACTATAATACTGGCTGTCCTTGCTGACTGCCTGCTTCAGCTTCTTGTTTCGCTCAGCCGACGGAAAGGTGTCACATGATCGAGCTCGACCAGGTTACCAAGACCTACGATGGAAAGAATGTCGTCGATTCCGTCACGCTTTCTGTCGGCAAGGGCGATTTCTGTGTCCTGATCGGACCATCGGGCAGTGGCAAGTCGACAACGCTGAAGATGATCAATCGCCTGATCCCGCTGTCCGGGGGGACGATTCGTATCGAAGGCCAGGACATCGCCTCTGTCCGGGCCGAGGAGCTTCGCAGGCGCATAGGTTATGCCATCCAGTCCATCGGCCTGTTCCCACACTGGACTGTCGAGCAGAACATCGCCGTGGTGCCGCGCCTGCTGAAATGGTCTCCACAGCGCGTGCGCGAGCGGGTCGAGTCGCTGCTGGCGTTGTTTCATCTGGATCCCGGTCAGTTTCGGGACAAATATCCCCATCAGTTGTCCGGAGGACAGGCGCAGCGGGTTGGTGTCGCGCGGGCCCTGGCCGCGGATCCGGAAGTGTTGCTGATGGACGAACCTTTCGGGGCATTGGACCCGATCACGCGCGATTCCCTGCAGGAAGAAATGCGGCGCGTGCACGAAGAAACCGGAAAGACCATCGTGTTCGTGACTCATGACATGGACGAAGCCCTCAAGCTGGCCTCGCGCGTTGCCATCATGGATGAAGGTCGCCTGGTACAGGTCGGTTCCCCAAGAGAAATTCTCAACAGCCCGGCGAACGACTTCGTGCTCGATTTCGTGGGTCAGTCCGACCTGGGTCTGAAGATGCTGGCTTGCGAGTCGGTGGAAACGCGCCTGGAACCGGCAGCCTCGATTTCACGCAGTGAGCCGATCGAGAATATCCGGAGCCAGTTCGGGCAGGCTGACCATGTGTGGCTGCTTTCGCCCGAAGGGCAGGTGGAGGGCCTGCTGACGGAAGCACCTGGAGGACAGGATGATCTTGATCGAAGACTTAGACCTCTGGGCCAGGAAAGTCATGCCACCCCAGAGATGAGCCTGAAGGAGGCCCTGTCGCACATGGTCTGGCGCAAGACAGGCTGGTTGCCTGTGGTGGATGGAGACGGCCGCCTTACGGGTGAGGTCGGATTGAGCAAGGTCATGGAGCGGCCGTGATAGGAAGTCGCAGCCTTTCAGCCAGCCTGCCGCGAACAGGCGCGCTCCCCTGGTTGGCAGCGCTGTTTGTTGCGCTGACGCTTTTCATGGGTCAGGCCGCCCCTTTGTTTGAATGGTTGCTGCCGGGACTGGACAATCCGGTCTATGACCGGCACAGCTTCCCGGACCTGGTGCTCGATCATGTTGTGCTTGTTGCCGCATCCAGCCTGATCTCGGTATTCATCGGCGTCAGTGCTGGCATCTTTGCGACACGTCCGGTCGGCCAGGAATTCAAGCCCGTGATTTCGGCTGTTAGTGCGATTGGGCAAACCTTTCCCCCAGCGGCTGTTCTGGCTGTGGTGGCGCCCCTGGCTGGCTTTGGGTTCAAACCGGCACTTGTGGCCCTGGCGCTTTATGGCTTGCTGCCTATTGTGCAGAACACCATGGCGGGCCTGGAGACAGTGCCCTCTGCCACACTGGAAGCGGCCAGGGGTATGGGCCTGTCGAAGCGCGAAATCCTGACACGCGTCGAGCTGCCGCTTGCCATGCGTGTAATCACCGCTGGGATCCGGGTTTCGGTCATCGTCAATATCGGCACGGCCACCATAGCTTCCACGGTTGGGGCCCGCAGCCTGGGAACACCGATCATCTCCGGCCTTGTCAGCCAGAATGTCGCCTATGTCCTGCAGGGGGCCATCCTGGTGGCCCTGCTGGCGATCGTGACCGACCTGTTCTTCGAGAGGCTGGAGCGCTTCTTTTCCGTTGATCGGAATTGAGACGGGGTTACTTCAACTCTACCCAGGCGCTGATGCCCGAGTCCTCGGCGTGCCAGCGCGCCCGTGGTCCTGCCTGGGAGGGAAGGTCCAATTCCAGCCAGTTCCGTTCCGCCAGATAACGCCGGCCGAAGCCCGGGATGACCTGCATGTGGGTGCGTATTCCCCGCGTTGATGGCTTGAGGATGCGACTGAGCAGCGAGAGGGCACTGGCGAAGGCTTTTGGCGGGGGCGGATGCACGATTCCCGAGGAGATCAATTGGTGGATCAAATGTTTTCCGTTGCTGGCCCGTCCGAAGGCGCCCAGATGGATTTCGCCTGATGTAACCAGGATGCGGGCATCATTGCGTTTTGCATAGACGAAAAGCTGGCTCATCATGCGTGTCCATTCTCTTCGGTGGGCAAAGGATTGCCACTGGTCGCGCAGGTCATCCTGGTAGTCCTGCTGCTGTGGGATCCAGACCATCAGGCGCTCGAGCATGCTCAGGTCCAGATTGATGAGCGGGACACTAGACAGCAGAACCAGGTTGCGGCAGCCGTCAAGATGGTCCAAGGCCGCTTCGAATCCCTGCCAGGCTGCAGGCGACATGACCTGCTGTTTTGTGCGCGTGCTGCGCAGGTCGGGCGCCAGCAGCCCCGTGTCTCCCACGCGGAAGACCCATCCGAAATGTGACAAGCTGCGGCTGAAGAAGCCATCACTCTGGCTGTCGTTACCGCCTTCGGGAGGCAGTCCGAGTTGGAAGATACGAAAGGCGCGGCGCGCACCTTCATACACGCTTTTGTAAGGTTCGCTGGCCTGCCACGCGGAGGGATGCGATCCCCAGCCGTCGAAGATGTCGTGGTCGTCCCACATCATCAGGGATGGAATGCTGGCCAGAAGGGGCGCGAGTTCCTTCTGGGACCAGAGCTGTAGATAGCGATCGAAATAGTAATCCTGGATATCAGCGATGGTTTCCTGTGTGACGTGGGGGCCCAAGGTGTCCGGCTTCTGTTTTCGGATGCGTCTGGCCAGTTCCGGCACCTTCTGCCAGACCGTATCGGCATAGAGTTGATCACCGCCTTGCAACAGAAGGTGGAAGGACGTGACGCGGTGGGCATCCTGCAAACGGTCCCAAAGCCGGTTTCGATCTGCTTCCGGCGTATCCAGGTCGCCGGATTCAGATCCATTGCAGGCGGTGAAAGCGAGGTGCAGGCCGCTGTCTTGTCCCGGAACGGCTACGATCCAGGAAGCCCCACCTATTCGATAGGTTGCTTCGTGATCGGAGGGCCCGCGCGGCAGTACCAGATCATAGGTCCATATGGTAATCCCGAGACGCGAGTCCAGCCGCCGCGCCTGTGCTTCCTGCAGATCGGTTGCGGCCGCTGGGGGGTCGATTCCGTCGTCCAGCCCGATCAATGCCCTGACATGCCATTCGGCCTTGTCTGCACCCCGGAAAAAGAGAACGGGACCCAGGCGTCTTTCAGTCGGCATGGTGGGCTCTATCCGGTGTCATGGTGTTTCCCGCAATGCCTGGTCCGGGCTCAAGGAATGGAGGTTTGCCCAAAGGGATGCATACCTATCGGTTCGGGATACTGTCATTATGCCAAGCTTTACAGACATATAGAATTTCCAAATCAAACGACAGCCTATTTGTCCAGTCATGGCGCAAGCGTGAAAAAGAGGGTCAGTACAAGGGCTACCAAAAACAGGATGGCGATCAGGGTTCGTTTGCGTATGCGCCATTTCTTCAGAAGACCTTCGATCCTCTCTCCGAAAAGAAAAACCAGTAGAGCCAGACCGAAGTAGCGAATGCCTCTGGCGATACCCGAGGCGAGCAAAAAAAGAGGCAGGGAGTATTCACTGGCGCCAGCCGTCAACATGGCAATCTGGAAAGGCACGGGGGTGATTCCAACCAACAGGATTGCCAGGAAACCGTTCTGCCTGATTTCGCTTTCAAACTCCTGTGCGACCTGCTGCCAACCGAACTGCTCGATTATCCAGATGCCCACGGTGTTATAGGCCGCCATGCCAGCCAGGTAGCCACAGAGCGCGCCCACCAGGCAGCCAAGAGTCACCAGCGTGGCAATCCACCAGAGGCGATGACGGTTGGCCAGAAGATAGGGAACCAGAATCAGTTCCAGCGGTACGGCCAGGACGGTGCTTTCCAGGAAGGAGAGTCCGCCCATGGCAAGTGGCGAATGGCGTGATTTGAGGACGCGATCCAGCCAGGACTGGACATCATCGCGATCATGCTGGCTGGAAGATGTCATTCAGGTCTGCGCATTCAGTCCACCTTTGACCTGGCCTATGCGGGTTCCGAGATCCTCGGCTTCCTGTTTCGAGAAGACCTTGCGCGCGAGCGGAAAGATATCCTCTTCCTCCTCTTCCAGGTGGTGTAGAATATCGTGTTCGAGTTCGTCAAAGCGTTCCCACCAGTTGTCGCTGCCCGGACGCATGTCATCCATCTGTTCCAGGACTTTCTTGTGCTCGCCGTGCTCCTGCAGGGCGTGCATGCCTTCGTGCCGGGCTTTTCTGTCGTCGAGAAGGGCATGGAAGAATGTGCGTTCTTCAGCTTCGTGATGAAGGAGCAACAGCTCCTTGAGCTCCTCGAAGGCCTTTTCCTGGTTCGTGCGGTCATTCTCCTCCAGGCCCTTGAGGCGATGTATCAGGCGGCGGATTTCCTGGTGATCCAGTTCAATGGCTTCAAAGATATCCAAGGCACTCTCCTGTGATGATTGTTCTTGATCTTGTGGCATATCGCTTGGAAGGGTGGCGTGCATCATCAGATAGGCAATCTGTGGGTAAGGACAAGCTTGTCGTTCGAAGATCGAGACATCTACCGGTACATCTAGCAAAGCTTTTGAATTGAGCCGTCCTTGCCGGCTAGAATGGCTGTGAAGGAGGACTCCATGACAGGCGACAATCACATACACGACCATCCGCACAGTCTGCTGCCATCTGATCCAGAGCTGCGCGTCAAGACATTGGAATCCCTGCTGGTGGACAAGGGATTGGTCGATCCGGCCGCGCTCGAGGCCTATATTCAGGTCTATAGCGAGGAAGTCGGCCCCATGAATGGCGCGCGCGTGGTGGCACGTGCCTGGTGCGATCCGGATTATCATGCGCGCCTGCTTGCAGATGGTACGGCCGCTGTCTGGGAGCTGGGCTACAGCGGCCGCCAGGGTGAACACCTCAAGGTCGTGGAGAACAGCCCTGAGCTTCAGAACGTTGTCGTCTGTACACTCTGCTCCTGCTATCCGTGGGCTGTCCTGGGCTTGCCGCCAGCCTGGTACAAGTCCTCGGCCTACCGCGCACGGGTCGTCCGCGAACCGCGTGCCGTCCTCAAGGAATTCGGCCTGGAGCTTTCAGAAGACGTCGAGGTGCGGGTCTGGGACAGCACCTCGGAGATGCGTTATCTGGTCCTGCCTGAACGTCCGCAAGGTACGGAGGACTGGTCTGAAGAGGCGCTGGCCAGTTTGGTAACGCGGGATTCCATGATCGGTGTTGCCAAGGCGATTGAACCGGGGAGGGCGGGCCAATGAACGGTGTGCACGATATGGGCGGCATGCACGGCTTTGGCCCCATCCCGATTGAAGAGGACGAACCGGTTTTTCATGAAGACTGGGAGGCCAAGGTCCTTGCCATGACCCTGGCGCTTGCCGGATGGCAGCGCTGGAACCTGGATCGTTCGCGGTATGCGCGCGAGGCCTTGCCTCCAGCCGCGTATCTTTCAATGTCCTACTATGAACGCTGGATTGCCGCCCTTGTTGATCTGGCGGTTGAAAACGGACTGCTGTCTCGCGAGGAACTGCGAGAAGGGCGGCCGGCCTCGGATTCAGAGCGATGCGACCCGCCTGTTCCGGCCGAGCGGGTGCGGGATATCCTCTCGCGGGGTGGGCCGACAGTCCGTGAGACCTCGGCGCATCCGCGGTTTTCCGTCGGCGACGCTGTCCGTACCCGGAATATTCATCCTGCCGGCCATACCCGCTTGCCACGCTATGCACGTGACAAGTGCGGCGAAGTGGTCCTGCATCATGGGGCCCATGTCTTCGCCGATGCCCACGCGATGGGGCAGGGCGAACAGCCGCAGCATCTCTATACCGTTCGTTTTGCGGCGCGCGAACTTTGGGGCGACCAGGCCTCGCCGAAGGATTCCGTTCACATTGACCTATGGGAGCCACACCTCGATGCGCAGTGAAGATCGTGGCGGTAAGGATCGTGGCAGTGAAGGCCGTGAGGGGTCACAAAGTCAATCGCACCCACCGCCCTTTGACTATCCCTGGCAGGCCCAGGCCTTTGCATTGGCCGTCAGCCTTCAGGAGGCCGGGTATTTTTCCCGATCGGAGTGGAGCGATGCCCTGGGACGCGCCATAGCCAGGGATGAGACATTGAAGGGCCCGGACATGTCAGGGGCACGCTATTATGACTGCTGGCTTGCGGCCCTGGAGGCGTTACTTCAGGACAAGGGCCTGATGGCAGAGCACCTGCTCCAGCAGCGCCGTCGTGAGTGGGAACAGGCCTATCTCAGCACGCCGCACGGGCAGCCAGTTGAGTTACATCAATCCACCAAATAAACATAATAACTATGTAATTATTTTTCCTTAATGCCATTCTACTAATAATCTGTTTTTATTATATTATTCGCTTTTTTTATAGCGTACGCATGACAGAAAAGTGCATAAACTGCGCTTTTATGTAGTGAAATATGTTGATCTGTGAAAAATTATTCATAATAATTGAGTTAATATAATATTTCACAGTTAATAAAGAGTATATACCATGAGTAATATCACTCTGGGCGGTGCGGGTGATTTTGTCGCGCCGCTGCGTGCCGTAGACCTGCGGATCGTCACGTCCGGACTGGCCTTACTGCTTCTGGGGATAATTTTCCTGAACGAAGTGATCGATGGACGTCAGGCCTGGTTGTTCCTGGTGGGGGGCGCCTTGGGTTTGGTGCTCTATCATGCGCTCTTCGGATTTACTTCGGCTTTTCGCGTGTTCTTTTCCGATCGACGCGGCGCAGGTTTGCGTGCACAGATGATCATGCTGGCCTTGGCTTGCGTCTTGTTCTTTCCCGTCCTTGCCTCAGGTGACCTGTTCGGTCGCGAAGTGTCCGGCTTCATTGCTCCGGTCGGTATTTCGGTCGTGATCGGGGCCTTTCTTTTCGGGCTGGGCATGCAGCTTGGGGGCGGCTGTGCTTCAGGCACACTCTTCACCGTCGGCGGTGGTAGCACGCGTATGGTCATCACCCTGCTCGGCTTCGTCGCGGGCTCCGTTCTTGGCGCCTATCATCTGCCCTGGTGGCAAGAGCAGCCTGCTTTTCAGCCGGTTTCACTGATTGGCAGTTTCGGCTGGCTGCCGGCTCTGATCGCAAACCTGGCAGTCTTTGTTGCCATTTATCTTGGGACGATCTGGCTCGAGAAGCGCCGGCACGGCAAGCTGCTTGAAGGTGCAGACGGTCAAGCGCGCGGCTGGCAGCGTTTCCTGCGCGGCCCCTGGCCGCTTGTCTGGGGCGCTGTCGCGCTGGCGTTTCTGAACTTCATTACCCTCGCGCTGGCAGGACGGCCCTGGGGCATCACCTCGGCGTTCGCGCTCTGGGGCAGCAAGGCCCTGGCTGCCGGTGGCGTGGACGTGGCCTCGTGGGGGTACTGGTCTTCTGCTGGTCGCGCCGCCTCTCTGGAGCAGACGGTCTTTTCCGACATCACCAGCGTGATGAACTTCGGGATCATCATCGGTGCTTTCCTGGCTGCCGGTCTTGCGGGCAAGTTTGCGCCGATCTGGAAGCTGCCTCGGCGTTCCGTGGTGGCGGCCATCGTTGGTGGACTGCTTCTGGGCTACGGAGCGCGGCTGGCATTCGGCTGCAACATCGGCGCCTATTTCAGCGGCATTGCATCTGGCAGTCTGCATGGTTGGGTCTGGATCGTGGCGGCTTTGGCCGGTAACTGGCTGGGAATGCGCCTGCGCCCCTGGTTCGGCCTGGTTGTTGAACGTACACCGCAGAATAGCGCCTAGAAACGGTCGGCTCATGCTGCCGGGTCATGGCGACCTGCTCGTGACCCGGCGCTGCTATTGCGTAAACTGTTGGGTATGACCTTCCTTTACTTTGCTTATGGCTCCAACATGCTGACCGCGCGCCTTCAGGCGCGCTGCCCCTCGGCGCAACCGGTCGGGCGCGCAGAAGCACGAGGTTGGTCTGTGGATTTCGTGAAGCCGGCCCTGGATGGATCGTCAAAGGCGGGTCTCGTGCAGCAACATCAGACGAGTATGCAGGGGGTCCTCTTTCGTCTGGACAAGGCCGACCTGCCCGCACTCGATCGGGCCGAGGCAGTCGGCAAGGGCTATGATCGGGACGATAGCTTTGAGGTCTGGTCGTTCGTGGAGGGCAGGGTTCAGTCGGTCGTCACCTACCTGCCGCTTCAGATCCTTGACGGACTGCAGCCCTATGACTGGTACCACCGGCTCTGCAGGGAAGGGGCACGGCAGCATGGCTTGCCTTCACATGCTCTGGAATGGCTGGAGAATGTCAGCATTACAGTTGATCCCATGCCAGATCGTCCCGCGCGCTTGCAGGCGCTCGAGGCCTTGCGCCGTTCGGGACTCGAGACCTGACCTCCAAACCGCTTCCAGAAGCGCCAGGCTATTGCCTTTGATCGCCTGGCCTACAGTTCCTCTTCTTGTGAGAAGAGGAACTTCATAATGGCAAATCATCTGACATCCTTTCCCGAGGGCGGGTTGGCCCTGGTCGTCGGGGCAACAGGCGGCATTGGTAGCGCGCTGGTTCAAGCCCTTGATGTTTCAGGGCGCTTTGAAGGCGTTCTGAAGGTATCGCGCAACAGTTCACCGGCAGTGGATATCGTGGAGGAAGCTTCCGTTCGCGCCCTGGCCGGGACGGTGTCGGACAGTGGCCTGCCCCTTCGTCTGGTCATAGATGCCACGGGATTTCTTCACGACGAAACCTATCGCCCGGAACGGAGTTGGCGTCACATCGAACCGGAACACCTTCACTATTCCTTTCTGGTCAATGCTGTGGGGCCGGCGCTTTTGATGAAGCATCTGCTGCCACTCTTGCCACGCCAAGGCAAGGCTGCCTTGGCGACACTCTCTGCACGGGTTGGCAGTATCGAGGACAACGGCTATGGCGGCTGGTATGCCTATCGTGCCTCTAAGGCAGCACTGAACCAGCTTGTTCGAACGGCGGCGATCGAGTTGTCCCGCAGGTGGCCGGAGGCTATCTGTACTGCCTTACATCCCGGCACGGTCGATACGCGTTTGACAGCGCCATTCTCGAAACAGGGCCTGAATGTGCGTTCCCCTGAAGAGGCAGCAGTCGACCTGATCAAGGTGATCGATGAGCTGACGGTGGCGCAAAATGGAAGTTTCCTGGATTATCGCGGAAACAAGATTTCCTGGTAGGTTTTGCAGACTCGTACCCAGGGCAAATTCACCAGCTCCGCCGACTCTATTCGTAGGCAGGCGTGGTGAAGTCCGGATCATCGTGCAGGGCCCAATAGGCGTCCATGAGGTCCTGTGTGATCGGTCCCGGAGTATCCTGTCCCAAGGACCGGCCATCGATTGTTCCAATCGGCATGATCCCGCCGGCCGTGCTGCTGATGAAGGCCTCATCCGCATCGCGCAGGCCTGCGGCGGGCAAGGGGGCTTCGACGATGTCCAGGCCGCGACTTGCAGCAAGCTCAAGGACCGTGCGTCGGGTTATCCCCTCCAGCATGCCACTGGCCGGAGTTGTCAGGCGTTTGCCCTGTATTGCAAAGATGTTGAACCCGGGACCTTCAATGACATTGCCTGATCCATCAACCAGAACGGTTGTTTCCGCGCCCTGGTCATAAGCCTCGAAAAGGCCGCGTACAAAATCGAGCCAATGATAGTTCTTGATGACCGGATTGACGGCCTTCGGGCTGATCCGCTCGGTGCCACTGATGGCTAGGCGCAGGCCGCGCGTGCGCTGTTCCTCATCGGCCAGCCAGATAAAGGGCACCGCAAAGGCATAGAACTGATTGCGACAGGTTCTGAGGTCACGCGAGCCAGGTGCCGGCAGACCGCGCGTACAGATCATTTCCACGTAAGCGTCCTGTAGGCCACTGCGCTGCACGCATTCCTTCAGGATCTCACGAATTCCGTCTCTGTCGTGGGGACAGGACAGCCGCAGGCCGGCCACACTGTCCTCGAAACGCTTGAGATGGTCTTCCAACCGAAAGAAACGGCCTTTCCAGAGATGGACGACGTCATAGGTAGCGTCGGAATGCAGGAAACCCCAGTCCTCGATAGGGATTCCAGCTTCTTCAATGGGTGTATACTTCCCCTGGATATAGGCAACACCGCTCATGTTCATTAAAACCTTTCTTAAGCTAGGTTCTTACCTTATTCGTTCGAGGATGCTGCTGTCATTCCCCCATCTCCATTCTCTCTAATAGAGGATTCACATGTCGGCACACCTGTCGTATGGGACAGTTGCTACAATCGAGGCCGTTCCCCTCGCGCATCCGCAGGACAAACGGAACCTAGAGTTCGTCACGCGTGCGAAGGAACGGCTTGCACAGCAGTCACCGGAAGAGTTCCGAGCCGCCATACCCTTCGATTTCAGAGACTTCATAGATGGTCTCATGCTCTACAATCGCGAGGGAGACGATTTCCATCTGCGCGTCGTGGGGAACAGTATTGGCATGATGTTGTCCGAGGAACCAACCGGCAAGACCATCAACCAGGTTTTTGCGCCTTGGCCAGACTTCTGCAAAACACTGCTGGGATGTGCGCAAAAGGTCATGGAGCAAGGCGTCGTTTCAGGCCTGCATGGAAGGTTGCACTACAGTGAGCGTACACCGCAAGCATTCGAAACTATTACCGTGCCGATCCCACCGGGCAAGACGACGCCTGCGCTCGCCCTGGCTCACATTTGTGTTGTCGAGGACAGGGGATGAGGTGCCGTTCTACGTTGTAGGAGCGTGTTTCGGTATCGTCTTACACGTCAGAAGTGAAAGCTGACCGGTGTTTTGCTTCAATTTCAGCAATTAAAAGCCTCTCCGGTCATGACCGGAGAGGCTTTCATCCGCTTGAGTTCGCAACTTTTCTGCTGCTGTCATCCACCTCAGCGCGGAACCTTATATCCTTGATATGGCGGGCTTTTACTTTGGAGAGGCAAATCTGGAGGTCTCCTCGTCAAAGTGGGTTTCTCATCCAGAATACCTGGAGGAGCAGTATGAACAGGCAGAAGGCTGCCAGAGCCACTGCGCCACCCAGTCTGTCTCGCAGATGAATGGGAAGAACCTGATGAAGGAGTGGGGCTGCAAGAAGCGCGAGCCCGGAAACAATGATAAAGACCGGCCAGGTGCTTGAGGTCAGCGTCAGGTAGATAACCCCGGCTATGGAAACCATGCCGGCGAGAGCAAGGCACAGGACGAGCAAATCCCCGGCACCGGCGGCAAGAGCTTTGGGGCGATTGATGCGCCGCCCCGAATAGGCAAGGTTCAATCCCAGCAGGCAGGAGGCCAGAACGGCACCTGCGCTGGATGACCAGACCAGAATGTGGGCGAACGTCATTTCATAGGGTTCCCTGATAATCCTCTGTTCCTGTGCTGTTTTTCCAGCATCGGCTTGATCGCCAAGCGACAGCTTGACCACCGCAGCGGCAAGCTTTAAGCATGTTACTAATATATCAAGCATCTATCAGTAAACAGCAATTCAAGAGGAGGCCTGTCGTGGCGACAGATAAAAAGAAGCGCAGCATTACGGAGATTCGGGAGGCCAAGAAGACCGGCGAGAAGATGGTCTACACCTCGGTGCCGGATTACACCTCGGCCCGCTGGGCGGAAATGGCCGGGGTCGATGTCTGTGTCGTCGGAGACAGCCTTGCAATGGTGGCCCATGGCCACGCGAGCACCATTCCGGCCAGTATGGACATGATGGTCATGCATTCTCTGGCCGTGCGCCGGGGCGCGCCCAACACATTCGTGCTCGGCTGTATGCCCTATCAGAGCTACAACACTGTGGATCGCGCCCTGGTCAATGCGACCCGATTCATGCAGGAAGCTGACTGTGATGCCGTGAAACCCCAAGGCGGCAAGAGCCAGGCGCATATCCTCAAGGCCCTGGTCGATGCGGGGATTCCCACAGCCTCGCACATTGGCCTGACACCGCACACCATTGCCATGTTCGGCGGCTTCAAGATCCAGGGCAGGACAGCCGAGGCGGCTATGAAGATTCTCGAGGACGCATTGGCCATACAGGATGCAGGCTGTTTCATGCTGGAATTCGAAGCTGTCCCCGCGACGATTGCCAAGGTCATTTCCGAGCAGTTGGAAATCCCGACCATTGGAATCGGGGCTGGTGCGGGAACGGATGGGCAGATCCTGCTGTCCTATGATCTTCTCGGCGTCTTCACCGACTTCAAGCCGAAGTTCACGAAGCGCTATGCCAATCTGACGGAAGTGGCGGTCGATGGCTTGCAGAAGTATGTGGATGAGGTCAAATCCGGTAGTTTCCCGGATGATGATCACTCCTACAGCATAAATGAATCTGAATACGAATCTTTTCTCACTATGGTTGAAAAGCGCAAGCAGCATTAGTAATGAATTGAATCTGGATGAAAAGTTTGAGCCCATAGTTGTGATTGGTTAGGCATCTGGAGGAGCGCGACGAGGTGAGCTTGAGCGAAGAGAGGCAGACACTGGGTCTAGACGAAGCCACTGACAGTGAGCAGGGCAAGAGCCTGACCGAAAAGGCTTACAAACGTCTGGAGGAGTTGATCGTAACTCTACAACTGGCCCCTGGTGCGGTTCTCTCCGAAGCACAGCTTGCAAAGCAACTGGGGATCGGCCGAACACCCATTCGAGAAGCTCTGCAACGACTCTCACGTGAAGGTCTGATCGTCATATTGCCGCGGCGTGGCATTCTGGTGTCCGAGATCAATGTCACGAGACAACTCAAGTTGCTGGAAGTGCGTCGGGAACTGGAGCGCCTTATGGCGAGTTGCAGTGCCCGCCGCGCCAGCACCAGCGAGAAGCAGGAGTTCCAGAAACTGGCCGAGGGCATGAAAAAGACGGCGGAAGAGGATGACGACATCACCTTCATGCGACTGGACCTCCGATTGAATCATCTTCTTTGCGAAGCATCGCGCAATGAATATATCACCAATGCAATCGGTCTGATCCAAAGCCTTTCCAGGCGCTTCTGGTATTCGCACTACAAGGAGGTCCTGGATCTGCCGCTTTGTGCGCGGCTTCACGCATCCCTGGCCTTGGCCATTTCCGAAGGAAAACAAGAGGAAGCCATTCAGGCCAGTGATGATCTCATGGACTATATCGAAGACTTTACGCGCGCCAGCCTGGATGCGCCCACGCGCTACTGAACCATCCTGATATTCCATTTTGATGTTGTATGGCCCAGGTTTTTCTTGGCGCTACGTCTGCGTGTAATCTGCAGTCTCCAGTAAAGATATATATTAAATACATTAATACTGTCTATAGTGAAGCGCAGTTGCGCAATTATCAAAAAAGCTTGGGTGGAGTGACTTGACGTCTAAACAAAGCTGCAATAGCGTACCTCTCAATAGATATATCAGTAATATCTAATCTGTCTGCATCAGAATCATCAGGCAGCATAACTCTGAAAAGGGAAAGGGAGGACAAAGTTCAATGAATTCCATCGTGAAGACGACATCACTGGCCGCTGCTTTCGCTGTCGCCGCTGTGGCAGGCAGCGCACAGGCTCAGGATAGCTATGAATGGCGCATGGCGACGGGTTGGGGGGGCGGTCCCCTCATGGACATTGGTGCCCAGGCTTTCGCGGATCGCCTTGAATTGCTCAGCGACGGCCGGATGAAGGTCGAGGTTTTTCAGGGTGGCGCCATCGGTGAACCTCTCAAGGTGACCGATTCCGTGCGCCGCGGTATCGCAGACATGGGCCATACTTGGCCGGGCTACGACTGGGGTCGTGATACAACGGCTGTCGTCTTCGGCGGTTTTGCCGGCACCATGGACGACGAGCGCATGATGCATTGGCTCTACGAGGGCGGCGGCGTCGAACTCTGGAAGGAGTGGCGACAGGAAGAGTTCGGCGTGGTTGGCATGCCGTTGTTTTCCCGAACCGCAGAGATCTTCCTGAATTCCAGGAAGAAGGTGCAGACTCTCGAGGATCTCGAGGGATTGAAGATGCGTACGGCCGGCGCCTGGATCGATATGGCCAAGGAACTTGGCGCCTCGCCGGTGACCACCGCTGGGGATGAGATCTATCCCATGCTTGAGCGTGGTGTCATCGACGCAACCGAGTGGGGCACGCCTTGGGAAGACACCTATCCCAAGTTCTACGAAGTAACCGATTACATCATCGTGCCAGGCGTGCACCAGCCGGTTGCACCCTTCGAGCTTCAGGTCAATCAAGAGGTTTGGGACAGTCTCAGCGAGCGTGATCGTGAACTGATCGAAACGGCAGCAGAGCTGACAACTCTTAAATCCTGGATGAGGGTTGGCCACGAAAGTGCCGAGGCCATGAGGTTCTTTGAGGAAGAGGGTCTCGAAATCGTTGAGCTCGATACCGAAGTCCAGGTCAAGGCGCGTGAGATCGGAATCGAGTGGGCCGCAGAGCAGGCTGCGGAGAACGAATGGTTCAAGCGGGCCTGGGAGTCCCAGCGCGAGTTCGAAAAGCTTTGGGCCGATGCAGAGACGTATCGCCGTCTTTCACCTGAAACACGGTCCATTGGCCTTGATGCCGAATAAAGCCTGAACAGTATACCTTCGGGCGGAGCCTCTACGGAGCTTCGCCCGAAGCTCTGTTCAGTTATTCCTTTTCAGACCATAGTGCTGCTTCCTGCAGCGAACGGGACCGCTCTTGATGCGCTTTCCTTATAGTGCATAGCGGGACGGAGAAGGCCTGAATGCGTATTGTCGTGCGTTTTCTCGAGAAGATCACCCATAGCAGCGGTATCATCGCCGCGCTCATCATTATCCCGCTTATTGTAACAACCTGCTACGAGGTCTTTGCCCGTTACATGTTCGGAGCACCGACTATCTGGGCCTATGAGCTGGGTTACATGGGCATGGGCGCACATTTCCTGCTCGGTATGGCGTACACACTGAAGGAAAAGGCGCATATCCGCATTGACCTCATCTATGCCTTCAGGACGCCGAAAACCAAGGCGGCAATCGATTTCCTGGGTTATGCGGTCATCATGCTGCCATTCACTATTTGGCTCTCCTGGGGACTGTTCATGTATTACGAAGAAGCCGTGATGTTTGGCGAGACGTCTGGCCAATCCGCATGGAACCCGGTGATCTGGCCGTTTCGCCTCTGCATGATGATTGGCTTCGTCCTTCTGGCCATACAGTTGTTGGCAGAGAGTTTGAAATGCCTGTCGGTGCTGTTTGGTTTCTCTGCCAGCCTTGAGGAGGCCGAGTAATGGAACTCGCAGCCTTTCTCATGTTCATAGCGCTTCTGGCGCTTATTTTTCTTGGCATCCATATCGCATTTGCTCTTTTTGGTGTTGGCCTTCTCTTCGGCATATTCATCTATGGGGATGCGCTGATCTGGCAGTTTGTCGGACGTGTCGAAAGCCTGGCTAGCAACTACATCCTGGCTGCCGTACCGCTTTTCGTCTTCATGGGCTCGCTGCTGGAACGCTCGGGCATAGCTGAGCGCCTGTTCGATGCCATACAGCTCTGGGTCCGCCGCTTGCCTGGTGGATTGGCAGTCGGCACGATTCTCATGTGCATCATCTTCGCGGCATCAACGGGGGTTGTGGGGGCCACGGAAACCGTTGTGGGGCTTCTCGCCATCCCGGCGATGATGAAATACAACTACGACAAGGGCCTGATTGCCGGTTCGATCTGCTCGGGCGGCTCGCTGGGAACGATCATTCCGCCATCGGTCGTGCTGATCGTCATGGGGCCATTGGCCGATGTTTCCATTGGGTGGCTGTTCGCCGGCTCTATGATTCCCGGTCTGATCATGGCGTTGCTCTACATCGTCTATGCCATTGGGCTCTGCACGCTCCGTCCAGAAGCAGGCCCGCACCCCGAGGGTGAGGATGAGGTTCCGCTTGGGCAGAAGCTGGTGATTTCTGCCAAGGCTCTCTTGCCACCCCTTATTCTGATTATTGCTGTTCTGGGGTCGATTCTGGCTGGAATCGCATCTCCCACCGAAGCTGCCGCTATCGGGAGTGCAGGTGCCGTCATCCTGGCCATGAGTTATGGCTCGCTGACGCTTGCCCTGTTCTGGGAAGCTATCATGAAAACCCTGCGGGTGACCTGCATGATCATGCTGATCCTTTTGGCTGGCACAGTCTTCACAGGGGTCTTCTTCTCCATGGGTGGTGGCAGCATGATCTCGGAGTTCCTTTTGGGAATGAACCTCAGTCCCTGGCTGCTGCTGCTTTTCATTCTGCTGATGGCCTTTGTTCTGGGATTCTTCCTGGAATGGATCTCGATTCTGCTGATTTTCATTCCGATCTTTACGCCGGTCGTGGTGCAGATGGGATTCGATCCGGTCTGGTTCTGCATCCTCTTCCTCATCGTCATCCAGACGGGCTACCTGACGCCGCCCATGGCCCCTGCAATCTTCTATCTGCGCGGCATTGCGCCTCCGGAGTTGAAGTTGACCGACATGTATCGAGGCGTGGTGCCATTCCTCGTCTTGCAGGCGATCACCCTTGGCATCGTCATGGCCTTTCCACAGACAGTGCTCTGGCTACCGGAAGTCATCTTCAACTGAAAGCAGTCTTTGTAATAAAGCAGGGAGCCCGGTGAATAGTGGAAGAGGGTCAAAAAATATGATATATCAGTTGAATATAAAAGGAGCTGAGGTGTGAAGACTTACCTTGGACAGCGCACGATGGACGGCCCGCAGGTCACTGTGGACGGCAATCCGTTGGACCCTCGGTTTGACTTGAAGACCCTTTCTGAAGAGGGCTTCGAGTGGACCTATGAGGGGGAAGCCCCCGCGCAGCTGGCTCTGGCCATTCTGGCGGATCATTTCCAGGACGATCACAAGGCTCTGGAGCATTACGACAGCTTCATGCGAAAAGCCGTCGCAAATTTCAATAACGACTGGGAAATGACCAGCCAGGATATTGATAACCTGCTGGCTGGATAGGCCGCTCAAGGGCGGCGGCAAAGCAGCCGGACAAAGACTCCGGCAGGAGAGGAGACGCCATGACACCCGAGGATATCTTGTCTCATTCCCCCCGAATTCTGACCCAGAAGCAGAGGGAATCCTATTTCGAGAACGGCTACCTGCTGGTCGAGAAGTTTCTTGAGGATGAATGGCTGGAGCGTCTTCGGGCCTCCGTCGACGGTCTGGTCGAGCGCAGTCGAGCCGTCACCCAGTCTGATTCCGTGTTTGACCTGGAGCCAGGCCATACAGCGGAGTCTCCGCGCCTGCGTCGGGTCTCAAGCCCGAATGACGAGGACGTGACTTTCTGGAATTACGTTGTCGAGTCCAAGCTGGGAGATCTTCTGGCCGACTTGCTGGGACCGGACGTGAAGTTCCATCAATCCAAGTTGAACTTCAAGTGGGCCAAGGGCGGCACTGAAGTGAAGTGGCATCAGGATGCGCCTTTCTTTCCACATACGAACCCGGCGGTATTGACTGTCGGTACCTATCTCTATGACTGCGGGATGGATCAAGGCCCGTTGGGGGTGGTGCCGGGCAGCCATGAAACTGAAATCTATGACCATTATGACAGCGAGGGAAACTGGACCGGCCATATCGGTGAAGAGGACTTGAAGCGCGTGGCGACGGACAAGGCGGAGTATCTCTGTGGCCCGGCTGGCTCGTTGACGCTTCACAATTATCGCGCAGTCCATGGTTCGGAACCGAACCGATCGGATGCAGGCAGGCCCCTGCTGCTCAATGTCTTGTCCGCGGCCGATGCCATGCCCTACACTTACAACCCGCTGAAGACCAAATACTATCAGCAGTGCGTACGGGGAAAACCGGCCAAGTGGGCTCATCATGACGGTCGGCCTCATCTGATCCCGCCGGACTGGAGTGGGGGATATACCTCAATATTTGCGTTGCAGCAGAAGGAAAAGAGCGACGCGGCATGACAAACACGAGCGGTGTGGCAAGGCTACGTAATTTCATCAAGCAAGTGACCAGCTGTGCCGAATCAGTGGGGGACACGGACTCCGAGGCGTTCGTTGATTTTTGTCGGGCTCAATTGGTGGATTTGATCGCCAAGGATGACTGGTTGCCTGAAGAGTTTGCCGCCCCCCATCCTGAGCATTACCAGCAGTACCTTTTGCACTGTGATCCTTTGGAGCGCTTCAGTCTGATCTCTTTTGTTTGGGGACCGGGACAGAAAACTCCGATTCACAACCATGGAACCTGGGGTTTGATCGGCATGCTGCGCGGCTCCGAGATCTCGCAAGCTTACGAGGTGGCCGAGCAGGAGCCGGGCTTGATCCCGGCGCGACATGAAGTGCTCAATCCAGGGGATATAGCTTTTGTATCACCGGAAGCCGGCGATATTCATGAAGTCATAAATGCCTTTGACGATCGTGTTTCCATCTCGATCCACCTCTATGGTGCGAACATTGGGCTGGCCGAACGGTTTGTCTATGAACCGGCCAGTGGGCGCAGCCGACCATTCGTGTCGGGCTATTCGTCATCCCTGACCCCGAACATCTGGGGTCTTTCAGTTTAATCCATCGAATCGAGGCCGTTTATTGCCTCCTTCAACGAGAGGGGAAGCAGCAATCTATGGGTTGGCAGCTGATCTATCTGTGATATATTAGATGGAAGGTCAAACGGAAACTAAGGAGATTCACGTCATGATGCCAGAACGCCAGGCGCGTTTCCGCGAGGAATACCGCAGCCGTATTGCAAGTTGGTACAATGGCCCTCTACATGTTGCCGTCATCTACGGTATCGGCATTTCGGCCATGGTTCTCTATATCTCCAATATACAGAACGTTCAGTGGTGGGAATGGCTGGCCGTACCGGCCGTCTTCCTGTTCTGTAATTTTTTCGAGTGGTTCCTGCACCGCCACATCATGCATCGCCCACAGAAGAACAAGCTTCTCCGCGCGGTCTACACGCGTCATACCCTGATGCATCACCAGTTCTTCACGGACGAGGAGATGCGTTTCGATGGGTCTCGTGACTGGCGTGTGACCTTCTTCCCGCCCTATGCCCTGGCGGTCTTCATCTTGATGACAATTCCTGGGGCTCTGCTGTTGGGCTGGATCTTTTCGCCCAATGTCGGTTGGCTGACCATGTGCACCACGACCAGCATGTACATGATCTATGAGTTCATGCACTTTTGCTGCCATGTGGACGAGAATGCCTTCGTGCGCAACATGCCTCTCGTCAACACACTGCGCCGTCATCATACGGCGCATCATAACCAGTCGATCATGATGGAAAGGAACATGAACCTGACGTTCCCGATCATGGACTGGCTGTTCGGGACTTCGGACCTGGACCGTGGGTTGATTGGCCATCTTTTCAATGGCTATAGCGACAAGCACGTGAAAACGAACATGCGCAAGACTTCACGGACTCCTGGTCGCAAGCCGGATGGAGTTGAAGCGACAGCCTGACCCGGCTGCGGCTTCGGAAACATAAATGGCGGGCAATATGAGCGCCCGCCATTTTTGTGCTTGCCTCAGGCGTTCAAGCTCGCGAGCTTTGCCGCTCATGGAAGATGTTGGCCTGCAAACGAAACAAGATCGATTGAGATGAATACAGTTCGTTACGGCCTGTTCATCATGCCGGGCTTCGACCTCGTGAGCTTCTCCGTCTGTTGCGAGGCACTACGGCTTGCAAATGAGGTGGCCCAGCAGCGTCTCTATGGCTGGGAGGTCGTAACGGCAAGTGGACAGTCTGTCGAAAGCGCCAGTCGAATCGCTGTATCAGGACGCTCCCTTGCCGGGGAATCCACGGGATATGATCGCCTGGTTCTCTTCGCTGGCAGTCAGGGGACATCCTACAACAATCGAAATGTCCTGGATTGGCTGCGTCAGCTTTCCCGGCGTGGGTGCCAGATGGGCGGGGTGGATGCAGGCGTATGGATTCTTGCACGTGCGGGCCTGCTTGGCGGGTATCGTTTTGCGCTTGGCGGCGGCTATCATCTGGCCTTTCGGGAAACCTTCGATCTTGTGCCCGAGCCAGCACACCCCTTCGTGCTGGATCGCGAACGCCTGACCTGGTCCGGAGGTGGCAGTGCCTTCGAGGCGATGTTTGAACAGCTGCGCCAGGATCATGGTCGCAGTCTGTCCAGTAGTGTGGCCCGCCGCAGCCGATATCCTGTTCTGCCGGAGGCGCCGGAGCCGGAAAGTACGGCCTTGCCCGAAAAACTGGCGGCTTGTCTGGAAGTCATGAAGCAAAACATTGAAGAACCACTCTCAAGCGCGGATTTGGCTGAGACAGTAGGTCTGTCGGTCCGCCACCTGGAGCGGTTGTTTCACAGTACCTTCCAGACGGCGCCCCAAAAGGTCTATCGCTCGATACGCCTTCAGGAGGCACGACGGCTGGTTCACTTCACTGATCTTTCGATTACCGAAATCTCGATTGCTACTGGCTTTGATTCCTGCTCGCATTTTGCGCGCTGCTTCCGCAGCGAATTCGAGATGACCCCTTCCAGTTGGCGCCGGCACCACAAGGGACAGCAGATAGAGGTGCAGGGCGCCTTATAAGGATGAGGCGACGCGTTTGGGGGTGGTCCCATCATCCTGCGGTTCCTGGACCATGCGCTCTGCAGGCAGGATCACCCGCACCGTTGTGCCCTGTTCGGGTTTGCTTTCAATTTCCATTCTTCCACCATGCAGTTCGATCAGGCTCTTCGTGAGGGGCAGTCCAAGTCCCGTGCCCTCGTATCCGCGGCTGCTGGTCGAAAGGGCCTGGTAGAAAGGCTGCAGAACCTTCTCAAGGTCTTCGCGCGCGATCCCGATTCCGGTATCCTTGATGATGAAGGCCACTCCCTCGTCCAATTCGTGCAGGCTTGCATGCACACGTCCACCTTGTGGTGTGAACTTTACGGCATTGGACAGCAGGTTGAGCAGGATTTGAAGCAACCTGACACTGTCGCCACGAAAGAGCAGTTCCTCTGCCGGCAAGGTGTGTTCCAGGGTAACCTGTTGTTGCCGGGCACGTGGTCCGACCATGGTGATCGCACGAACCAGCAGGTCGTTCAGTACGACCGTTTCATCACCGATCTCCAGCTTTCCGGCTTCGGCTTTGGACATATCCAGGATCTGATTGATGACCTGGAGTAGATGCTGGCCGCTATTGTGGATGTCCGTGGCATAGACCTTGTAGCGCGCAACCGGGATTTCGCCGAAAACTTCGTTCTGGATGATATCGGAAAAGCCTATGATCGCATTCAGGGGTGTACGTAATTCGTGACTCATCATGGCCAGGAATTCGGATTTTGCGATGCTGGCGTGTTCGGCCGCACGATTGGCCTGCTCCAGCTCAAATTCCCGATACTTGAGTTCCGTGATGTCGGTGGCAAAACCCGCAATGGCACCGCTTGCAGTCCGTTTCTTGAGGATGCGGAACCAGCGGCCGCTTGGATAGAGACTGTCGCTCGGCCGGCCGTCAGCTACTTTGTGAAGCTTGAGCCGGTTTGCAATTTCCCGGTCGGCTTCTATCGGTGACAATTCCTCACTCAGGGTGAAGCGCAGGAGGTCTTCATAGTAGACAGGCCGCGGCAGTTTGGAGAAAGCCTCATCATGGACCTCCTCATAGGCCTTGTTCCAGGCCAGCAACCGGTTGTCATGGTCGTAGAGCGCAAAGGGGCTGGGCGTGATATCCAGTGCTTCACGAAGATTCTGAAGTTCCTTTCGGACGTCCCGATTCTGCTGTTCTTCGTATGCGATGCTTCGTTCGAGGTCATGTTTGCGTTGGGCAAGGCGGACATGGAGCGCCAGCAGCGCCAGCATGCAGGCTGTTGCCAAGGCCAACAGTATTGTCTGTATTGTCTGCGAGTTCAAAGCGTTGGGCAGGAAGCTGGCGCCCAAAATGAGGAGAATTGCGCCGCCGCCAAGGACAAGCGGCAGTATGAAGTCATTGTGATGATGTGCGAACTCGTCCTGATTCTTCACATCGGATCCTGATAGGCGCCACTGCAACGCCCTATAGTCTATCGGTTGGCTCTTAAAAAGGTGTGAAAATTCTAGCCTCGAGAGAAAAACGTCACAATATCTGCCTGCTTGGCGGGGTGCCGTCCTTCAGCGAAGGCACCCCGCCCGTTCAATCAGGCAGCTGAAAGAGCGTCCTCGGCGCGCAGCTTTTCGTAGACTTTGTCAACCGCCTTGCGGGTGTTGTCCACGATCTCGTCGACCTCGTTCCGAGTGATGATCAACGGCGGGGCAAAGCCCAGGATATCGCCATGCGGCATGGCCCGGGCGATGATCCCGTTTTCCAGACAGGCGCCCGACAGGGTAGGACCGGCCTTGAGCGAGGGGTCAAGCGGCTGCTTCTTGTCCTTGTCTGCCACCAGCTCCAGGGCTGCCAGCAGGCCTACGCCACGCACTTCACCGACCAGTGGATGGTCGTCGAAGGCTTCATGCATGCGTTGCTGGAAATAGGCTCCGGTGCGCTCCGCATTGCCTGTCAGGTCTTCACCGTCGACAATGTCCAGGTTGGCGTTCGCTGCAGCCGCGCAGATCGGGTGTGCGGAATAGGTCCAGCCGTGCCCGATGGCGCCCATCTGGTCGGAGCCCTGCTCCAGGACCTTCCAGACCTTCTCGCCGACGATGACGCCGGAGATCGGCAGGTAACCGCTGGACAGGCCTTTGGCGACAGTGATCAGGTCGGGCTTCATGTCGTATTTCTGGGACCCAAAGTAGGCTCCGGTGCGTCCGAAACCGGTCACCACCTCGTCGGCAATCAACAGGACATCGTATTTGTCCAGGACCGCCTGGATTTCCTGCCAGTAGCCTTCGGGTGGGGGCACGATGCCGCCGGTGCCGAGAACCGGCTCCCCGATGAAGGCGGCGACGGTATCCGGGCCCTCCTGTAGGATCATCTCTTCCAGTTCTGCAGCACAGCGGCGCGAGAAGGCACGCTCGTCCTCGCCATCCTCTCCTTGCCAGTAGTGATGCGGGGTGCGGGTGTGCAGGATGGGGGAGCGTGGCAGGTCGAAAGCCTTGTGAAAGAGCTCCAGCCCCGTCAGGCTGCCGGTCATGACGCCCGAGCCGTGATATCCGCGCCAACGCGAGATGATCTTCTTCTTCTCGGGACGTCCCAGAATGTTGTTGTAATACCAGACCAGCTTGATCTGGGTTTCATTGGCATCCGAACCCGACATGCCGTAGTAGACGCGGCTCATGCCTTCCGGAGCCTTGCGGATAATGCGCTCGGACAAGCGGATCGCGGGCTCGTTCCCGTGCCCTGCATAGCTGTGATAATAGGCCAGCTTGCTGGCCTGCTCGGCAATCGCATCCGCGATTTCCTGCCGGCCATAGCCCACGTTGACACAATAGAGCCCGGCGAAGGCGTCCAGGCTGCGCTTGCCCTCAGTGTCCTCGATATAGACGCCTTGTCCGCCGGAGATGATGCGGTTCGGGCTCTCCCCGTCGGCGTGCTGGCGCATGTGGGTCGAGGGATGGAAGAAATGTGCGCGATCGAGTTCCTGCAATTCAGGTGTGGGATTGTTGCGCATGGTCTTTCCTTTCTCTTTCTTGTCGGTTGTCGCAGGCGTTCGGAGTCACACCGAACTGCAGACGTACTGGATCTCGGTGAATTCCTCCATTCCATGGCGGCTGCCCTCCCGGCCCAGGCCGGATTGTTTCATGCCGCCGAAGGGAATGGGCGCGCCGGTCATCTTCACGCGGTTCACGGCCACCATGCCGTACTCGAGCTGGCTGGTGATGCGCTTCACGCGCCCGTGATCCTGCGTATAAAGGTAGGCGGCAAGTCCGTATTCCGTATCGTTCGCACGATGCACCACTTCCTCTTCACTTGCAAAGGAACTGACGGCCGCAACAGGACCGAAGGTTTCCTCGCGATAGATCTTCATCTCAGGCGTGACATCAGCAAGCAGAGTTGGCTGGAAGAACAATCCGCCTCTTTCGTGCAGGCTCCCTCCAGCCAGGAGGCGGGCGCCCTTGGACACTGCGTCGTCCACGTGCTCCTGGCACTTGGCGACGGCCTTCTCGTTCATCAGGGGACCAAGGTCTACATTGGCCTCCAGACCGTTTCCTGTCTTCTGAGCAGAGACGGCTTCGGCATAGGACTTCAGGAAGGGCTCATAGATGTCCTGATGGACGTAAATGCGGTTGGCGGCCAGGCAATCCTGTCCCGTGGTTGCGAACTTGGCTGCCAGGGCCCCCGAGATGGCTTGGTCCATCGAGATATCCGGGAAGAGGATGAAAGGGGCATGGCCGCCCAGCTCCATTGACATGCGCTTGACGGTGGACGCGCCCTGAGCCAGCAGCTTGCGCCCGACTTCCGTTGAGCCCGTGAAAGACAGAGCACGAACCCTGGAATCACGATTGAATTCTCCAACGATGGCTTCCGGGTCTCCTGTCAGGACAGAGAAGAGTCCGGCCGGCAGACCGGCCCGCTCGGCCAATTCAGCAAGGGCAAGTGCAGAGAAAGGGGTTTCCGTGGCGGGCCGGACAACCACGGGGCAACCAGCCGCAAGTGCAGCTGCAGCCTTGCGCGTGATCATGGCGGCCGGAAAGTTCCAGGGCGTGACCGCTGCCACGACTCCGATGGGTTGGCGTCGAATCTCCATATCGCAGTCCGGGAGGTGCGGCGTTATGGTCTCCACGTTGATGCGACGGGTCTCTTCAGCATACCAGTGTAGGAAAGAGGCAGCATAGTCGATCTCACCACGGGACTCGGTGAGTGGCTTGCCCTGCTCGAGTGTCATCAGGATAGCGAGATCCTCGCGGTTCTCGTGCATCAACTCGTACCAACGATACAGGATGGCGCTGCGATCCTGGGGCAGGCGCTCTTTCCAGGCCGAAAAGGACGCTTGTGCAGCGTCGATCGCCTGGCCGGCTTCGCCTGCGCCCAAGGAAGGAACGCTGCCGATATAGCTCTGGTCAGCGGGGTTGGTGACGGCCAGAACCTTGCCGTTGGATGCCGAACACCACTTGCCGTCGATATAGGCCTGCTCGCGAAACAGACGGGCATCGCGCAGAAGTGGCAGGACCGAAGTCTGCTGGAATTTTTCCTGTGTCAGCATGCTGTGCACTCCCTAACTGCTTGAGGGCGCGTCCGAAAGGTTTCGCCCTATCGGAACGGCGCCGGGCTCTCGAGGTCTGCACCTGCCTGCCGGATATCGACAGGTGGAATGTGCAGGTCCACAATCGAGGGTGACGCTAACAGGGAAGGCGGGGAGAGGGTTTTTGAACTTGTCCGGTCAGCTAGAGAGTCTATCGCCCGAAGCCCAGAATCTCAGGAGAGTTTCTCTTCCGATTTCAGGCTGCCGCTCATCAGGGCCGTCAGTGGAAGTTCGCGACTTTCCTTGATGGGCTTGGTCACGATGTAGGTGAAATAACGGTCGATTCCGATGTCGAGGGTCAGCAGGCGATCAATCAGGCGCTGATAATGATCGATATCACGCGCAATGACTTTCAGCAGATAATCTATACCCCCACCTGTTGCATAGCATTCGAGAACCTCCTCCGTTTCCTGCATTGTCTGCTCAAAATGCTTGAAGTCGGCTTGCTGGTGACGATGCAGGGTGATTTCGGTCAGAACCAGCGTGAAACGTGCAAGCTGGGTCAGATCAAGACTGGCGTGATAACCCGCTATGATGCCCTTTTTCTCCAGCCGCCTGAGGCGCTCCCAGCAAGGCGTGGCCGAGAGATTCACCATCTCGGCAAGCTTCAGTTTTGTTATGCGCCCTTCACGCTGCAGGGCGGAGAGAATTCTGATGTCGGTCTCGTCGAGTTTCATGGAGCCCAGCATGTCGGGATTTGCAAGACGTCAAGAAGGCTTCAAATAAAGAACGCCCCGACTGTCATCAAGAAACAAGCCGGGGCGTTCAGTTCCGGATATTCGGAAGTTCAGAAAGACGTCAGTTGGCGCCCATCTTCTCTTCCGTCTCGGCAATCTCGGAGCGCAGCTTGTTCACCACCTCCTCGGCATTGCCGCCGACTTCGTTGATATAGAACTGATCCAGTTCCTTGGCACGCTCGGCAAAGGCCTCACGCTCATCAGCAGTAAGTTCAATGAACTCAATGTCGTCTGCTGCTTCCTTGATGTTTTCGCGGCTGGCATCGTTCAGCTTCTTCTGTTCTTCATAGATGAAGTCCGTCAGTTCCGAACGAACTTCCATCAGCATATCCTGACGGTCTTCGGACAGACCACTCCAGAAATCCGCATTGGCCACGACCGTTGTGGTGTACTCCTGCTCGCCAGTCCAGATGAGGTAGTCGGTCACCTCGTAGAACTTGGCGCTTTCGATGAAGAAGATCGGATTGACCTGTGCATCGATCGTGTTGAGCTGAAGGCCACTATAAACCTCGCCCCAGGGCAGGGCCACCGGATCAGCGCCGAAGGTGTCATAGGCTTCGACCAGCAATGGCGAGGTCATGACGCGGAACTTCACGCCGCTCAGGTCCTCCGGAGTGCGAACTTCCTTCTTGGTGGTCCAGACCATCTCGCCTTCCGGATAGATGTCAAACAGCTTCAGCCCCTTGCTTTCGAAGTCGTCCGAAAGCTCACCATAGAGGGCTTCACTGTTGCTGAGAACTTCCTTGTTCACATCCTCGTTTTCCGAAAGCAGGTAGGGAATCAGGAGGACCTGAATTTCCGGTACGAAGCTTCCGAGATGCCCCGGTGAGGCGTTGGAGAACTGGACGGCTCCATTCGCGGTCAGTTCGGTGATGTCGTTTTCGTTGCCCAACTGACCGTAGGTGTAGATCGTGACGGTGACGTCGCCGTCCGTCTTTTCTTCGATCAGGCGCTTGAATTCCTCGGCGTAGATATCCTGGACGTCGCCATCACTTTCCTCGTGGGCGAACTTCCATTCCTCGGCAGCCAAAGAACCGGCTGCAAACATGACGGAAGCTGCTGTTGTAACAGCGAGCAACGCTTTCCTGTGCATCTCCTGTGCCTCCTAGATTTTATCTGTAAAAACCTCACGCACCGCCAGGCTGAAGACAGCCCTACGCTGCGCAGGTCGGACTCAAACTACAATTGCCAGGAAAAGAGTTGATTGCATATTGAAACGTGTCAATAAAAGTATTGTCCTAGATCAATCCGACAAGGTGAGGAAAATGACATGGACTCCGAACCTGGAGCGCTTGCATCCGGGAGTTCCAAAGCACAAAGCGTTGGCCGAGGCGATTGTCTCGGACATCGACAAGGGGCTTCTGAACAGCGGGGATCGCATGCCGACACACCGGGCCTTGGCGCAGCGCCTGAAGGTAAGTGTTCAAACCGTCAGTGCTGCCTATCGTGAAGCGGAACGCCTGGGCTACCTGCAGGGGGAGGTCGGGCGCGGCACCTTCGTTCGTACCCGCCTGACCGAGGGCGCCGGCTCCTATATGCTGGACAATCGCCCTCAGGGTCTGGTCGACCTTTCCATAGTTCGCGCCGCCTACGGATTCGAGCAGGAGAAGGCGTCGCGTCAGATTTTCAGTGAGCTGTCCGAGAGTGAGAATGCAGCCTGGATGCGAGCCTGCAGGCCTGTGGCCGGTAGTGAATGGCATCGCAATGTTGGCAGGAAATGGCTATCGAGCCACGGACTGGAAGTTCCGGGCGAGCGGCTGGTCATAACAAACGGAGGCTCGCAGGGGCTTTTTCTCGCCCTGAGTTCGATCATCCAAAGAGACGACGTTGTCCTGACAGAAAGTCTGACGGATCACGGCGTGATTGGCTGTGCAAATGTACTGGGGTTCACCCTCAGGGGGCTGCCCACGGATGAACAGGGCATCATACCGGAGGCCCTGGATGATTATTGCCGCCATACAAAGGTGCGCGCGTTGGTTTGCACGCCCACCTACAGCAATCCGACAGGTGCCCTGGCTGGTATGCAGCGTCGCAGGAAGCTTGCAGAGGTGGCGGCACATCATGGAGTCTACGTGATCGAGGACGAAGTTTATCGCCCCCTTTGTCCTGACGCCTTGCCAGCTATAGCCAGCTTCATTCCCGAGTTGGCATTCTATTGCACGAGCTTCACGAAATCCGTTCTGACCGGACTTCGCTGCGGTTATCTGGTTGTGCCAACGTCCCTGACGTTGCGGGTTGCCAGTATCCTCAGGGTGACTGGCTGGATGGCCACCCCCCTGCTGGCGGAGATCGCCTCGCGCTGGGTTGAGGACGGAACTGCCATGCATCTTGTAGATGTGCAAAGGCGCGAAATGAGGGCCCGTCAGCAACTGGTCATGAAAACTTTGGGCGAACAGGTAATCCGCGCCCCCCATAACTGGCTTGCTGCCTGGGTTTCGGTGCCTGATTACTGGTCGGAGGAAGCGCTGCTTCAGGCGCTTCGGGAACGGGGAGTGGCCGTCACTATTTCAGATCCCTTCATGACGTTTGGCGCGCACCGGCCGAATGCCATACGAATCTGCCTGGGTGGCCAGATAGACAGAACACGTCTGGAGGCGGCTCTGGAGGTTATCCGCGACACCTTTCAAAGATATCCGGCCATCAACGCCACAGGATTTCTCTCCTGAATTGTGTCAGGACAATATAATGATTGAATCGCTTTAAAATAAGAAGGCATGCTGTCCCGCGATAAAAGCCGCATGAAATGACCAAGAGCGCTGGTCGTTCGGAAATTGCGGAACTTGAGGGCAACAGGGAAAAACAGGGAACTCATGTCGGAAAATGCGCCTGCCGGAAGATCGGCCGCAATCCGCTGTCTGACTTCTATCGACAGTGGGATAGCCTTTGTGGAGCGCCAGATATTGGCGATCTCGGTCATGCTTATGGCGATCAACACCGTTGCCAATGTCATCGCCAGGATTGGCTTCAGCTCCAGCCTGTTCTTTGCTGAAGAATTCAATCAGTTTCTGATCGTTCTGGTCACCTTCGTGGGAGCCAGCACGGCCGCGCGCTATGGGCGCCATATCCGCATGTCAGCAATCACGGACATTCTTCCTGAGAAACCCCGCAAGGTGATGATGACGATCATAGCCATCGTGACGGCGGCTCTTCTGTTCGCCCTGATGGTATTCTCGATCAGTTATCTGCTGAGCCTCTACGAATCAAATCGGCTGACGCCGTCGCTGCGCCTCCCTGTCTATATCATCTACAGTTTCGTGCCGCTGGGATTGTTCCTTACGGCCATACAGTATGTCTTTGCGGCGGCCGCTAACATCCTGAGCCCCGGTGTTCATCTTTCCTATACCGTCAAGGACGTTGAGTCTGACGGTCAGTCATCGATGTAAGGGGGCGCATCATGGAAGTTACCATTCTCGCTGTCATGATCGGGTTGCTCCTACTGGGCTTTCCCATGATGGTTCCGTTGCTGGCCGCCGTTTTCGTTGGCTTCTTCATCTTCATTCCCTCGCTCAATCCCACGATCATCGTTCAGCAGATGATCAGTGGTATCAGCCCGGTGGCCCTGATCGCGGTGCCGATGTTCATTTTCGCGGCGGATATCGTCACGAAGGGTCATACTGCCGATCGGCTGCTTGACCTGGCCATGTCCTTTGTCGGTCATGTGCGCGGCGGTCTGGCCATCACAACAGCACTGGGCTGTACAATGTTTGGTGCTGTCTCCGGGTCCACTCAGGCGACCGTGGTTGCCATGGGCAGCCCCTTGCGGCCCAAGATGCTGGATGCCGGCTACAAGGACAGTTTCACGCTGGCCCTGATCATCAATGCCAGTGATATTGCCTTCCTGATTCCGCCATCGATCGGCATGATCGTCTATGGCGTGGTGGCTAAGACCTCCATTGGCGAACTGTTCCTGGCCGGGGTCGTCCCTGGACTCATGATTCTGGCGATGTTCTCTGTTTTCTGCTGGATCTATGCCAGGGTCAATAATATCCCGACTCAGCCCAAGGCAAGCTGGAGCGAACGTATTCGCATTGCCAAACGGGCCGGGCTGGCAGCCTTCTTCCCGATCCTGATCATCGGCGGCATTTATGCCGGCTTATTCAGTCCGACTGAAGTGGCGGCCATTGCCGTGCTCTATGCCTTTATTCTGGAGGTTTTCATCTTCCGGGCGGTGAAGCTTTCGGAAGTTCCCTCGATTGCCTTTTCCACGGGTATGATCACGGCTGTTGTCTTCATTCTGGTCGGAGCGGGTGCCGCTTTCTCATGGGTTATCTCCTTTGCCCAGGTGCCGCAGGCCGTCATCGGCGGACTGGGCCTGGAGGGTGCCGGACCTACGATGACGCTGATCGCGATCACGATCGCCTATTTCATCGGTTGCATGTTCGTGGATCCGATCGTGGTCATCCTGGTCCTGACCCCGATTTTTGCACCGCTGGTTGCCGCAGCTGGCCTGGATCCGGTGCATGTGGGAACGCTGGTCACCCTTCAGGTGGCGATCGGATCTGCAACGCCGCCCTTTGGCTGCGATATCTTCACGGCCATGGCTGTGTTCCGGCGACCCTACATGGACGTGATTCGTGGAACACCGCCATTCATCTTCATTCTTGTTTTGGCAGCAGCGCTTCTGATTGCCTTCCCGCAGATTGCGCTCTTCCTGCCGACGCTCGCACTGAGATGAATGGGTGGCACGGGGAAATCGCGACGCTGAGGACAGCTCCGTCTAGCGGGGATGGGACACGCCGTGCTCGCATAGGCTTGTTGGCTCTGGCCACGGACCTGGCCAGCGAGGCCGACCTGCCGCATCTGCTGCCCTCGGACGCGGATGTCTATGCAGCACGCCTCGATTATCGCAATCCGGTGACGGTTGAGTCGCTTCGGGCCATGGCCGGCTCGATTGAAACGGAAACCGCCAAACTACTCCCCGGTGGTGAACTGGATGCGGTGATCTATGGCTGCACTTCCGGAACCGCGGCGATTGGTGAAAGTGAAATCGCACGCCTGATTCACCAGGTGCGTCCCGGGATTGCCGTGACCACTCCACTGGGTGCTTGTCGTGAGGCTTTGCGAAGTCTGAAGGCGCGTCGCGTCGCGGTCCTGACTCCCTACACGCCCGAAATCACAAGGTCCGTAGTCGCTCAGGTGGAAGCTTTTGGTTGCAGCGTCACCAATGTGGCCTGTTTTGACCTTGAGAGCGATTACGATATGGCCGCACTTTCTCCGGAAACCCTGCTTGACGGGGGCAGGCAGGTGCTTGACGCAAGCGCCGATGCCTTGTTTGTCTCTTGCACTGCGCTGCGTGCGTCCGAGTTCGTGGCTCTTCTCGAAAGTCGGCTGGAGCGACCGGTGGTGGCCAGCAACCAGGCACTGGCTTGGCATGCTGTCCGGCTGATGGGACGCGATGATGCTGTGACGGGTGCCGGGCGCTTGATGCAAATGCCTTTGCCTGGGGACACTGCATGATGGAGTATGGAATCAGCCTGGCGGACATTGAACGAGCGCGGAACAGAATTGCGGGTACTGTGACGCGAACTGCCCTAAATCCCTCTCTGGCGCTTGAACGGCAGGCGGCTGTGCCCGTTCACCTGAAACTGGAACACACGCAGATCACCGGAAGCTTCAAGCTGCGCGGTGCCGCCAATGCGATCGCCAGCCTATCAGATGAACAACGCTCAAAAGGTGTGGTTGCGGTTTCAACAGGCAACCACGGCCGCGCTGTTGCCCATGCCGCAAGAGTGGCCGGCGTCAGGGCTGCGATCTGTCTGTCCGAACTGGTTCCACGCAACAAGGTCGCGGCCATCGAGGACCTGGGGGCAGACCTGCACATTAGCGGGCGTAGCCAGGATGAGGCCGAGCAGGAGGTTTTGCGCCTCGAGCGCGAGGGCATGACCTACATTTCGCCGTTTGATAACGCCGACGTGATTGCAGGGCAGGGGACCTTGGGCCTGGAGATACTCGAGGAGATGCCCGAAGTCGAAACCGTTGTTGTGCCTCTTTCTGGTGGAGGCCTTCTGTCGGGAATCGCACTGGCAATGAAGGCCCACCGTCCGGACATTCGCCTGGTTGGCGTGACCATGTCCAGGGGGGCGGCAATGTATGAGAGTCTGAAGGCCGGGCAGCCGATCGAGGTTGAGGAGGTTGAAAGCCTTGCCGATTCCCTGGGTGGGGGAATCGGGCTCAACAATCGCTACACCTTTGCGATTGTGCGTGATCTTGTGGAGAGCTGCCTGCTGGTCGAGGAGGAAGAGCTGGCTGCGGCCATCCGTTTTGCCTATCAGGAAGAGCAGCAGGTGCTGGAGGGGGGTGCTGCGGCTGGCATTGCTGCGCTTCTTAGCGGTCGGCTAAAGCCGCAGGGTCCCACCTTGGTTGTTCTGAGTGGACGTAACCTGGATATGGACCAGCATCGCCGCCTGGTTTGTGAGGAGGATGGTGAAACTCAGGAGGGTAAGGATGCCTGAGATATCGATCCTGAGTGAAAGCGATCTGCGCACGCTGGTGCCGCTCGATGCAGAAGCTGTGGACTGTGTCGAGGAGGCTTTCTTACGTCTGGCAGGGGCGGGTGTTGTCATGCCGCCTGTCATGCGCCTTGATATCGAGGACGCCAATGGCGAGGTCGACGTCAAGACCGCCTATGTGCCGGGCCTCGACTCCTTTGCCATCAAGATGAGTCCGGGCTTCTTCGACAATCCAAAGCTTGGCTTGCCGAGCCTGAATGGCCTGATGGTCGTGTTTTCCGCTCGAACGGGAGTGGTGGAGGCCCTGTTGCTGGACAACGGGTACCTGACGGATGTGCGTACGGCCGCCGCTGGCGCGGTTGCTGCCCGGCATCTGGCTCCCCGCAATGCCACACAGGCCAGCATTCTTGGGGCAGGCATTCAGGCAAGACTGCAACTGAAGGCCCTGACACTGGAAAGACCTGTTCGTCATGTCAGTATCTGGGCACGGCATACGGAAAGCGCGGCAGAGTTCGCTGAATGGGCGAGAGATGAGCTGCAGCTCGAGGCGGAGGTATGCGAAACGGCCAGACAGGTTGTCGAACAGGGTGAGATCATCGTCACGACGACGCCAAGCCGCGAACCATTGATCGAATCGGGATGGTTGAAGCCCGGTCAGCATGTGACGGCCATGGGCTCTGATTCCGAGCACAAGAATGAAATTGCGCCAAACGTACTTCTGGAAGTGGATCGCTATGTCTGCGATCGTCAAAGCCAGTGCGCCCTGATGGGGGAGCTTCACCATGCGCTGAGGGAAGGGATAGTTCCTGAAAGCAAGGTATTTCCGGAACTTGGTGCCATTGTTGCAGGTGGCGAGCGAGGACGGGAGAGTGACGGTCAAATTACATTATGTGACCTGACCGGTACCGGAGTTCAGGATACTGCCATTGCCACCCTGGCTCGCAGGCGTGCGGCTGCAACAGAACTGGGGGCGAGTTTTTCTTCATGAATCCTGTGATTGGAGTCAATTGAATGACGCACGTTTCATTGCCTTTTGAACGTTCGGAGTATGATCAGCGCTTGGCTGCGTCCCGGACAGCAATGGAAAGAGAAGGCATGGATCTGCTGATCGTCAGCGATCCATCGAACATGGCGTGGCTGACAGGCTATGACGGTTGGTCCTTCTATGTTCACCAGTGCGTGGTTCTGGGCCTGGAGGACGAGCCGGTCTGGTATGGCCGCATGCAGGACGCGAATGGCGCCCGGCGCACAGTCTTCATGCGTGAAGAAAACATCCTGTACTATCCCGATCACTATGTTCAGTCTCTTGAACGCCATCCCATGGACCTCCTGTCCAGTATCATTGAGGATCGCGGCAAGGGTGCTGCATCGATCGGTGTGGAGATGGACAATTACTACTTCAGTGCGGCCTGTTTCCGTTCCCTGCAGCAGCACTTGCCCAATGCCGCCTTCAAGGATGCGACGGGGCTTGTGAATTGGCGGCGTGCCATCAAGTCAGCGCAGGAACTGGAGTACATGCGCCGGGCCGCCCGAATCAGCGAAGCCGCGCAGCAGCGAGTCTGGGAGAAGGTCGAGCCCGGCTTGCCAAAGAACCAGTTGGTGGCAGAGATTTACGATGCCCAGATACGCGGCGTTGATGGATATGGTGGCGATTATCCGGCCATCGTGCCTCTGTTGCCATCTGGCGCGGATGCCTCGGCGCCCCATCTGACCTGGGATGACAAGCCCTTCAAAGAAGGGGAAGGCACCTTTTTTGAGCTTTCCGGCTGCTACCGGCGCTATCACTGTCCACTCTCACGCACGATTTTTCTCGGCAAGCCGCCACAGAAGTTCCTGGATACTGAAAAAGCAGTTCTGGAGGGCATCGAGGCGGCTCTGGGCGCAGCACGGCCAGGGAATCGCTGCGAGGATATTGAGACCGCCTGGCGTCAGGCCATTGCCCGGCATGGGCTGGAAAAGGAAAGCCGTTGCGGGTATTCAATAGGGCTATCCTATCCTCCCGACTGGGGTGAGCGCACAATGAGTCTGAGACCGGGCGATCGGACCGAATTGCGTCCTGGCATGTGTTTTCACTTGATTCCCGCGATCTGGCAGGATGACTGGGGACTGGAAATCACGGAAAGTTTCACCATCACCGAAGCGGGAGCCGAAGCCTTCTGTAACTACCCCAGGAAGCTCTTGATCAAGGACTGAATTCGCCATGCTGGCTAGTGTTGAGTTTCTGCCGCCCAATCCAATCTCGACCTCACTGGATTTCGATTACGACGGAATTCAGCACGGGTTCCTGAAGCTGCCATATTCCCACGATGATTCGGCCTGGGGCGCGATCATGATCCCCATCACCGTGATCCGTAACGGTGAAGGGGAAACAGCCCTGTTGACCGGTGGCAATCATGGCGACGAGTACGAAGGTCCCGTCACTCTGTTCAAGCTGGCCAATAGCTTGACGGCGGACGAGATCCGTGGGCGCGTCATTATCCTGCCCGCCATGAATTATCCGGCCTTCAATGCGGCACGCAGGACTTCGCCCATCGATGGCGGAAATCTCAACCGGATCTTTCCAGGGCGCCCGGACGGAACCACCACTCAGAAGATTGCGGACTATTTCCAGCGCTACCTCCTGCCCATGGCGGACTATGTTCTGGATTTTCATTCCGGTGGCAAGACGCTTGAATTCGTGCCTTTTGCCGCTTGCCACATCCTGCCTGATAAGGAACAGGAGGATAACTGCCGCGCTGCTATGGAAGCCTTCTCGGCCCCTTATTCGATGCAGATGCTCGAGATGGATAGCCGCGGCATGTATGACACGGCCGCAGAGGCCCTGGGCAAGATTTTTGTCACGACAGAACTTGGCGGCGGGGGGACGGCGTCAGCCAGGAATGTGCGTATTGCCGACCGAGGTGTGCGCAACTTCCTGAAGCATGCAGGTATCCTGGATGGCGTTCCCGAGCGAACTGAAAGTATCAAGCTGGATATGCCCGGAGACGAATGCTTCGTTTCCTCGGAAGACGATGGGTTGCTGGAGCCCTGTGTCGATTTGGGGGATACGGTACATGAGGGCGATGTCATTGCCCGTGTGCACAATATTCGTCGGACGGGTGTTCCACCGCGAGATTACTATGCAACCATGGACGGATTGCTTGTCGCGCGTCACTTCCCTGGCATCGTGCACGGTGGCGATTGTATCGCAGTTCTGGCGACCTGGTACTGATCCACTGACCTTCCGAGACCAAATATTGCTCGGCACTTTGCTTCGGCAGAGGCGGGAAGGTTGTGTTGTAAGGTCTTGTTAACCTTCAACGCATATTCTGTGTCCTTCACACCATAGTGGATACGTGATTTACATAAAATACAGGAAAAGAGCCGATCAAAAGCATCCATCTCTTGAATAATAATCAGTGTATGTTAGAAACATAAAACCTAACGCATAGGTAGGGAAAGGTAGCTGCGGCTACCGCTTTTCGCGGAGGTGTATCCCGAAAGAGCAGGATGGGAGCGCGCGATCAGAAAGGCGCCATGGGGTGGCGCCTCAAAGCGTTTTAGGTCTCAAGTAAAAGAATAACAACGTTTGCATCTTTACGCTCCGTCTTGGAGCGAGAACTCTTATGAGGAGGGGGTGATGGCAGGTAAATCGTTCAAGCCGGCACTGAAGGCCATGCTGTTCTGTGGTGCTTCTGCCATTCTCATGGCACCAGGCAGCAGTTTCGCCATGGGGCTTGAGGAGGCGGTTCAGGTTGCACTGGAAACTAATCCGGAGGTTGGCGAGGCTGTCGCCAACAAGGAAGCACGCAATTTCGAATTGGACCGCGCGCGCGGTAACTACTATCCGCAGGTGACACTCGAAGGGCGCAGCGGTCCCGGTTATCGGGATACCCGTGCCAATGACGGCAACAAGGAGTGGCGCCTGCGCAGCGAAGCTTCCGTGACCGTCCAGCAGATGCTGTTCGACGGTTTCGCCACCGACAGCGAAGTCGAGGCATCGGCTGCCAGAATCGATTCCGCAGCGCTGCGCGTCATGGAACGCTCCGAGTTCATCGGACTGGAAGTGGTGCGCATCTACATCGATATCCTGCGCCAACAGGAGCTTGTGGAACTGGCCCGCCGGAACGTTGAAGTTCTTGAAGGTATTTACAGGGATGTGGCCGACCAGGTGCGGAGCGGTGCTTCCAGCATTGCCGATCAACAGCAGGCCGACGAGCGTGTAGAGAATGCACGTTCCCTGCTGGTGGATTTCGAGCGCAGCCTGGAGGAAGCGGAAATCACCTTCGAGCGGCTGGTTGGGGAACCGCCACAGAACCTTGCGGATATCCAGACCGGTCCCCAGGGCATGCCGCGCTCCCGGGAAGAGGCGGTCCAGATCGCTCTGGAAAGCAATCCCAGCATCCAGTTTGCCCGCGCCGATCTCGATGCGGCTTATGCGGATTGGGAGGCCTCGAAGTCGGCCTTCTATCCGGAAGTCAGCTTGGTTGGCACGGCGCGCGCCGGCTACAACCTCGATGATACTGAAGGCAAGAACAATGACTTGTCCCTTCAGTTGGTCGTGAGCTATCCGCTTTTCACGGGCGGGATCGATACGGCGAACCGCGAGATCGCCGTGCGCGAGATCAGCCAGGCCCGTGAAGCGCTGCTGAATCAGGAGCGAGAGGCCGAGGAACTGGTCCGCCAGTCCTGGAGCTCGGTGATGGCCAATCAGCGCCGCATTGATATCCTGCGTGAGCAGGTCGTCTCCAGTGAGCAGGTTCGCAATTCCTATCGCGACCAGTTCAGCATCGGTCAGCGCACACTTCTGGATCTTCTGGATTCGGAGAATGAGCTCTTCAACGCAAGAGTCTCCCTGGCCACCAGCGAGTATGCCGAGATCTTTGCCAAGTATCGCGTGCTGGGTGCGGCTGGACGTCTTCTCGACACATTGGGTGTCCAGCCTCCGAGGCAGGCTCAGGAATATGCGCGAGAAGAGGCGAGCGTTCCCGAGACGCCGGAAGAGGAAACCATGTCCCGTCAGGAGCCGCGGTGGCTTCAGTCGGATTAAGATGCAGGATCAGTATCCCCGCCAGGATGGCGGGGATCTGCGCCTAGAGAGAGTGTATGGCGCGCTAAATGGTTCAGGATACAAGCCTTCAGCAGGAGCGGGTCGAGGCAGCCGAGGTCCAGCAGGGTGTCGTCGACCCGCTTCTCGAATCCCTTGTCTTTCTCAGCAAGTATCACCATCGGCCAACGTCTCGTGATGCCCTGATTTCAGGTCTGCCGCTGGACAAGGGGCGGCTTACGGTTGATCTGTTTTCACGATGCGCAAGCCGTGTCGGGTTGAGCGCCCGCATCGTTCGACGCCCTCTCAAGTCCATACCGGATTTTGTGTTACCCGCCGTTCTTCTGATGAAGAACGGCGAATGCTGTGTCCTGACCGCCTGGAGACAGGATGGACAGGCGGAAGTTGTCCTGCCCGACAGCGGCGAGGGAACCACCGTGATTCCCCTCGATACGCTGGAAGAAGACTATCTTGGTTATACCCTTTATGTGCGCCCGGAGTATCAGTTCGACGCCCGCATGAAGGAAGAAGAGGAAGAGCGTCCTCAGAACCGGTCCTGGTTCTGGGGAACTCTGGCCCGACTCTGGCCGGTTTACCTTCAGGTCATGGGGGCGGCCGCCGTTGTGAACGTGCTGGCCATTGCGTCGCCCCTCTTTGTGATGAACGTCTATGACCGCGTCTTACCGAACCAGGCGTTCTCCACACTCTGGGTTCTGGCAGCCGGCATGGGCATTGCCATGTTTTTCGATTTTCTGCTGCGCAATCTTCGCGCGGCGTTGATTGACAATGCAGGCCGACGCGCAGATGTCCTTTTGGCAAGTCGATTGTTCGAACAGGTACTGAACATCCAGATGAAGGTCAGGCCTGGTTCCACGGGCGCCTTTGCGAACCATCTGCGCGAATTCGAGACGGTGCGCGACTTCTTCACCTCTTCGACATTGGCGTCTCTGACGGACCTGATGTTCGTCGGGCTTTTTCTCTTCATCATATGGATGATCGGCGGTCCACTCGTTTATATTCCGCTTGCAGCCGTGGTCCTGGCCCTGGTGACAGGTTTCTGCATCCAATTCCCCTTGAACTCTGTGGTACGGAAGACTCACAAGGAGGCGGCCCAGAAACATGGGATTCTGGTGGAAACGCTAAGCGGCCTGGACACCATCAAGGTGGCCGGCGCCGAGGGGCGCATGCAGCGCTCTTGGGAGCAATTTGTGGGCAGCACCTCGCGCACGGCGCAACGCTCGCGGCTCTTCTCCAACCTCGGTATCAATACGACATCCTTTCTCCAGCAGGGAACCACTGTCGGAATTGTCATCTTCGGCGTCTATCTGGCGTCAGAGGGTGAGTTGAGCATGGGTGCCATTATTGCCTGTGTGATCCTGGGGGGACGGGCGGTGGCGCCGCTTGGTGGCATGGCAAACACTCTGTCCCGCATGAACCAGTCCATCGTTGCCTTGAAGACCCTGGACGGAATCATGAAGCTGCCGGTCGAGCGGCCGGTCGACCGGCGTTTTGTCAGCCGCGGCCGCATGGATGGCGAGATAGAGTTCCGGGGCGTCAACTTTACCTATCCGGAGGCGCGGACCCAGGCCCTGCGCGAGGTCTCCTTTCGTGTAAACCAGGGCGAACGTGTCGGTATCCTGGGGCGTATCGGCTCGGGCAAGACGACGATTGGGCGTCTTGCTTCAGGACTCTATGAGCCCGATGAAGGCGCGGTCCTGCTTGACGGCACCGATTTGCGCCAGATTCATCCAGCTGACATTCGCCGGAATGTCGGGTTCATGATGCAGGATGTGACCCTATTCTATGGAACCGTTCGCGAGAACATTGCGCTCGGTTTCCCCCAGGCCGATGACGCTCTGATCCTGCGGGCCTCGAAACTGGCAGGGGTGGACGATTTTGTCGGGGCTCATCCTGAGGGCTACGACATGATCATCAGCGAACGCGGGCAGAACCTTTCCGGTGGGCAGCGGCAGGCCATTTCGCTGGCGCGTGCCCTTCTGACAGATCCACCAACGCTGGTCCTGGATGAACCAACCAGTGCAATGGATGTCGCCTCGGAACAGGCCATGATCAACCGCCTGAGAGAAGTGCTCGATACAGGGCGTACTTTGATCCTGGCCACGCACAGAACCAGCCTGCTCAATCTGGTGGATCGTCTGATCGTCATGGATCGAGGGCGGCTGGTCGCCGATGGTCCGCGCGACGAGATCATGAACCGCCTACGCGGCGGCAAGTTTCGAGTGGAGGAGCAATGAGCTCGGTCCGCTGGAAGGACTATGACTATGCGCAGGAAGTGAAATCTGCGCTGCATCAGGGGTCACGCCGCTCGACACAGATTTTCCTGTTGGTGGTTATCGCCATGATCGTGGCTGCCGTTGTCTGGGCGAGCAATGCCACGGTGGATGAAATCACCCGCGGCGACGGCCGTGTCATTCCCTCCAGCCAGCTGCAGAAGGTTCAGAGCCTGGAAGGGGGAATCGTCCAGGATATCCTGATCAGCGAAGGCGATCTGGTCGAGAAGGGACAAACCCTGCTCAAGATCGACGACACCAGTGTTTCCTCTTCACTGGGGGAGTTGCAGGCGGAAAAAAGAGCGATCGAGGCACGCATTGCCAGGCTTGAGGCCGAAGTCCGGGACCAGGAAGAGATCGACTTCCCGGAGAACCTGCAAGAGAACTATCCGGAAATGGTCAAGAACGAGCGTGAGCTCTTTGATGCGCGCAAGGAGGAGTTGGAAGCCGAAATCGGCATAGCGCGCCAGCAGGCGCGCCAGCGCGAGCTGGAGCTGAAGGATTACAAGCGTCAGGAAGACGCCTTGCGTGAAAGCTTGCAGCTGGCTCAGGAAGAACTCTCGCTGAACCGTCCCCTGGCAGATCGCGGTGTGGTGCCTAAGGTCGAAATCCTGCGGCTTCGTCGTGAAGTCAACGATCTGCAGAGTGAGCTTGATGGTGTGATCGATTCCAAGCCACGGGCCGAATCCGCGCTGGAAGAGGCTTACGAACGCATCCAGAACATCTATCTTCGTTTTCGTTCAGAAGCGCGGCAGGAATTGAACAATCAGAAGGGCGAACTTTCCGTTATCGAGGAAAGCCTGAAGGCGGCCCGTGACCGCGTGGTCCGCACGGATGTCACCGCTCCAGTCGATGGTGTGGTCAATGCCCTGAATGTGAATACCATTGGTTCGATCATCCAGTCGGGCGAGGATATTGTCGAGATCGTGCCCGTGGATGATGTGCTCCTCATCGAAGCGCGCATACGCCCCAAGGATGTTGCCTTCCTGCGGCCCGGCCTGAAGGCAACGGTGAAGCTGACCGCCTACGATTATTCCGTCTATGGCGGCCTGGATGGCGAGATCACGCGTATCGGCGCGGATACGCGGATTGATGAGGAAACGGATGAACCCTATTACCGGGTGATTGTTGAAACGGAAAAGAACTATCTGGGAGAGCCCACGGATCCCTTGCCCATCATCCCGGGCATGGTTGCGAGCGTTGACATACTTACGGGCGAAAAGTCCATCCTGGACTATCTGCTCAAACCCTTGACCAAGGCGCGCCAGGAAGCCTTGACGGAGCGCTAGTGGCAATGCCGGACAGAGGAAAGGGCATAGCGTCTGAACGCGCACTGGGGGGGCTATGTTTGGCCTTTCTCGTTTCGGCCGGGCTGTCAGCGCTCTGGCTGATTGTGGACGAAGAGCGAGCGACAAGATCGCAAATCACCTATCACAATGAAGGCAGCCAACAGCAACAGACGTCTACCGGACACAGCCCTGGTGAGGTGCTTTCCTTCCCCTGGCCTGAAATCCTGCTGGCCCAGTCGAGTGGCTCAAGTGATTTAAGCCGCCTGGCCAAGGGGCTTTTTGGAACCATCGAGTTCAGGTCTTCCAATCTTGAAGCCTTTCCCCAATGGCTGCGTGTCATGGAGGAGCTCGAGGATCTGGAGGAACTCAAGCGACTTTGCGATGAGGAAAATGAATGCCTCAATAATCGCTTTGCTGCCTGGCGTGCCAACGTCAAGTCACTGGAGAACAGACATCCAAGGGCCCAGATGGACGAGCTCAACCGCTTCATCAACGAGGCCATGCCTTACATAGAGGACCCTCAGGTGTACGGTCGGAGTGATTACTGGGCCGCGCCACAGGAATTCCTGAGGCACTCAGGTGACTGCGAGGATTATGCGATTCTCAAGTATGCAAGCCT
Source organism: Fodinicurvata sediminis DSM 21159 (assembly GCF_000420625.1). Taxonomy (NCBI): domain Bacteria; kingdom Pseudomonadati; phylum Pseudomonadota; class Alphaproteobacteria; order Rhodospirillales; family Rhodovibrionaceae; genus Fodinicurvata; species Fodinicurvata sediminis. The sequence goes on from NZ_ATVH01000018.1 coordinate 120,177, forward strand.
GCGCGAACTGGGGTTTCCCGAGGACAGCCTACGCATCGTTGTACTCAAGGACACCCTTCGTGACCTGCCACATGCCGTGCTGGCCGTGGATTACGACGACAAGACCTACATCCTGGACAACAACTTCTCGGTGGTTCTGAACGACGATCAGCTGCCACAGTACGCGCCACAGTACTCCCTGAACACGAACCATCGCTGGGTACACATTTCCCCGTCATCGGTCGAATGAACGTCCGGACCAAGTGAGTAGAGCTCATGACCCGTAACAGTGACACTTCCGAACCTGATACCCTGGCCCTGCTGGATGGAGCTCCAGAAGAGGACCGCATGCCACGACGTCTTCGGCGTACAGGTCTCTTGTTGACCGTGGCGATTTTGGTCATCGGTCTTGTCGTTGCCGCGGTTGCCTACGGCTTGATCGAACGTCGGGCCGAAGAGACCAGGCAGGCGGTGGAAGAACGTACAGGCATACTGCTGGAAGGGCGCGAGGAAACCTTCAGAACCTGGCTCAATGGTCGCCAGCAGGTCGCCCGGCAGATTTCCTCAAATGAATTTATCAGGGTCTTTGCGACGGAAGCAGCACTGAGCGGAGAAGAAGGTGCCTTGAATGCAGGTTCCGGTGAACAGGCGCGCTATCTCTCCCTTGTGCTGGATGATTTCGTTGCACGGAATGCGGTTGAGCGTGCCTACATCCTGTCTTCCGAGGGGCGTGAAATCCTGTCCAGTGATTCGGCCGACCTGGCGGATGGACAAATTGAAACGGCGCGGCAAGTCACCGAAGCCGGCGAAACGATCATACCCGGCGTTCGGGAAAGTGATGGGCGCCTCGTAATGGATATGTTCCAGCCGATCTTCGCAATCCAGGCCGGCAGTGCCGGTGACAGCGAGATCGCCGAGGATGAGGTCGTGGGCGTAATCATGACCGTTCTGCCCGTCGCGGAAGAAATGACCCGTCTTCTGGCAAACCGTCCGCTGTCCGATCCTGGAGAGCAGACACGCTTGCTTCAACAGTCGGATGAGGGAGAGCTTCAGGTTGTGGCTCCTGAACGCGCGGCGCTTGTGCATCTGCCAGAAGATCGTGAACAATTATTGAAGCAAGGGGAATCAGATCAGGCCTATTTCCCCTTTGGTGTGCGATCCTCACTTCTGGGAGAGCAGGAGGTCTATTCCCAGGGGCGTCCGATCGAGGGAACATCCTGGACACTGGTTCAGGAAACGGACCTTAGCAGCGCGCTCGTGACACAGGGCCAGGAGCGTCTTCAGATCATACTGCTGAGCGTTCTGGTCTTCTCCGTCATCTCGGCCTTCCTTATCCTGGTATGGCTGCGGCAGAAAGGGGCCTTTGTCGAGGCCATGGCGGACCAGTACCGCAGCCTGGCAGCGCGCATCGAGGCTCACCGCAAGCTGTTGGCCGGAATCAACGATTCGATCCGGGAGTGGATTGGTCTCAAGAACCGTGACGGTGTTTATGTTTATGCCAACCCTGCTTTGGCACGGGCGGTTGGTCGTCCGGAAGACCAGATCGTTGGAACCAACGACGAAGCGGTGTTCGGCTATCATACGGCCCAGCGGCTGAAAGAAGACGATTCAGCGGCCCTGGCGGGAGAAAGCCGACCCGCTGAGGTGCACGACCTCTTTCTACAGGACGAGCTGCGGCACATCGAGATATCCCGTGTTCCCCTGAAAGGTGAACAGGGTGATATCGATGGTATTGTCCTGGTCGGCCGGGACATGACTCAGCAGATCGAAGAGCGGCGTCAGCGCGAAAAGGCCATGCTTCAGACGGCGGAAGCTTTCGATCGCCTGGTCGGACGTATAGATCCCCATCTTAGCGGCCACTCCGATCTTGTGGCACAGCTGGCCGCTATAATTGCGGACAGGATGGAACTGTCTTCCGATGAGAAGCTGACGCTGCAGATCGCGGCACATCTGGCCCAGATCGGAAAGGTTCTGATACCAGCGTCGATCGTGGCCAAGGAAAGTCGGCTGGACGCCAAGGAGATGGAGCTCATGAACCGGCACATCGAGTATGCGTCCGAGATCCTCTCCGGAATAGATTACGACCTTCCTGTACGTGAAAGTGTCGAGCAGATGTATGAGCGCTTGGATGGCACAGGCTATCCGAGAGGACTTTCAGGGGATGAAATCGGGCTTCTGGCAAGAATTCTGGCGGTTTGCGATGTGGTTGCAGCACGCATTCGTCCACGCTCCTATCGCGGCCGAATAAGCCTTGGCGAAGCCATTGCCGTCCTCAGGGATAACACGCATCGGTATGATGCAAACGTGATTACGGTGTTGGATAAGGCCGTCCAGGAAGACGATGTTGAAGTCATGCTGGAAAACCAGAGTACACAGTCGACAGACGGAAGCGACGACTGACAGCGTTGTCATCATCCGGCGGGACTGGGTAAGGAAGGCATCGAGCTTATGGGAGAGCTTTCCTCGACGAAGCAACAGGAGAAGGGGGGCAGCCCCAGGCGGAAAGGTCGCAAAACGATCTATAGCGGAACGGCCCCCGTCTCGCGCGTGCTCCAACATCAGGGACGCCGCAGGATACTTCGTCTGGAAGGGTCATTCTGGAATGTCCTGGAAACAATGGCTCAACGTCGGGAGGTGCCTCTTGGCCAGTTCGTTCATGAATTGCTGGAGAATTGTGACAGCGAGAATCAGACGTCCTATGTCCGCTGTTTCTGCCTGGCCGAAGCCCTGTCCCTCGGAAGCCCCGAAAGCGGGGCCGGTGACAGCACTGCCTTGCGACGTGCACTTGCTGCCAGTCCAAGCCCCTGTCTTTTCATTTCCGCCGAGGGCCTGATCTTTTCCGTCAATCAGGCGGCAGCAGAAGTCTTCGGAGAGAAAACCGGTAGCCTAATAGGCCAGTATGCGCATCGTGTTCTAAGGTTCCATCCTCCGGACCTGTTCTCGCGGGCAGCCGCAGAAGCGCGTCAGGGATATGACAAAGTGTTACCCGGACGCATGGTCCTGGCCATCCCGGGCCGATTGATCACCGTGGCCATCCGTGTGGTCCCATTGCCCGGCGGAAAGGGTGACAGTCTGGTGTGGTTTACGGCCAATCCACCAGCGCGACTGAGTGCAGAGCAGCTCCAACGTCGGCGGCAGGCGCAGGGTGGATCGTCAGAACAACAGTCACGTCCGGAAGAATAGTCCTGTGAAGCGCAGCACGGCGTTTCAGGTGAATTCCACTGTTGTTTCTGGATCGTAATAGAGTGTGGTGCCGTCCATGAAACGTGCGTATGCCATACCCGAAACATCCTGTCCGCCATCGGTTACGTGCGTGTCTTTCAGAATGCCTTGTTCGGCCAACTCCGCACCCTCAAGAATGATCAAGCTGCCCAGGCTGTTCTCCAGCACGACCTCTCCTTCGCTGTCAGGCAGCAAGTCCTGCAGTGACAGGGTTATTGCGTCGCCAGGCTGTCCGTCAAAGTCCGGGCTGCCTTTGCCGTTCGCGGACAGGGGAAATGCCGGGAGTTCCAGGTCCCGGTCTACGGCATCTTCACTCACAAGCTTGGGCAATTCTTTATTGTTGTTCATGTTGGTAAGATTTCATTTACCGGCGTTCAGGCAAGGTTAGTGCGCGGTTGACCTGAAGGCAATGAATGCGGCAGAGCCCCAGCTTGCGCAAACCTCCCCGGAGTCGGGACAGGGGAAGCAAGACTCTGGTTTGCAGGGGCGTCCCAATAGCGGAAATTCCCTGAAATGCAAGCCTCGTAAAATGTCGATCTTCTGTTATAGATCGCAGTTCAATATCACCCTGCCAATTCAAATATTCAGGACAGTATGAGCGTGCAGGACGAGAAAGCTCCCCGGCAGCTACTGGTATCAGGTCGGCGACTCCTGATTTTCTCAGGACTTTTCGCGTTGCTGACCTTTCTGGGCTTTTATGCCGTATATGACCAGTTTGCGGGGAAAACACTTGTTTTCGATACCAAGCTTCTGGCGTGGTCGACAGTGCTGTCCATTGCGGGTCTGTTCGTCGTCTATATCCTTTCCGACGGGCTGCGGCTGTATTTTACCTTGCGTGCGCTGGGTCAGCGGGTGCCGCTTAAACAGATCTTCCGTCTGGTTTTCATCAACATTTTCTTCTCTAACGTGACACCGATGGCGACAGGCGGGGGTGTTGCACAGGTTTGGTACCTGCAACGACATGGCGTACGTGTCGGTACAGCCACAGCCGCCACCACGATCCGAACCGTCCTGGCCGTGGTATTCATTTTCACACTGACACCTGTCTTCCTGCTGACCCTGGAAGCCTTGCACAATCAGACCCTGATCAGTCGTATCAGTTGGATTCTGGCAATCCTGATCGTGCTTTATCTTGGGTTCTTTTCTGTCGTCCTCTTGCGTGCCCGCTGGCTGATCGGCCCGGTTTCGCGGGTGCTGAAGGCAATGCGCATGCTACATCTGATCAGCCAGGAAAGGCACATTCGCTGGCAATACAAATGTCGCCGCGAAATGTTGCACTTCTCGTATAGTTTCGCGATCTATCTGCAGGGACCCAAGGAATTCGTCTCTCTATCCATATTTTTCACCTTTCTTTTCCTGATCAGCCTGTTCAGTTTTCCGGCCCTGATTATTGCCGGGCTGGGATATCACGTGGACTATATCGTCACGACCGGGCTTCTGGTGGTGACCACCTTTGTCATGTACTTCTCGCCCACACCTGGCGCAGCCGGAATCTCGGAGGGCGTGTTCGGCAGCTTTTTCAGCAGCATCTTGACCCCGGACCATCTGATATTGGTGATCCTGGCCTGGCGCGTGGTAACGGTTTACATCGGGATGCTGGTTGGCCTCGTAATTATGCAGCTTGAGATTGCCCCAGGGAAGAAAGCGCGTGAAAAGACGTAACCCGCTCAAACTGCTTTTCTACCTGAACGTCCTGCTCGTAGCGTTCCTGATTGGCTACAAGGCCTATCTCAACTACTTCCTATCCGATTTCAACGCGGAGCATACCGAACAACTGGCACAGCTCGAGGAAAGCCTGGAAGGTCAGGGTGACTTCAGCTTTGCCGTGGTCGGCAATATCAACAACTCCGTGGGCATTTTCGAGCGCAAGATCGTTCCCATGCTCAACGAGTCCGACATCGATTTCATGGTGTCTGCCGGCAACGCCGTCAGTGGAGGAGGGGAGGACAAATACAGGGCGCTCCATGGCAGCCTTAGCCAGTTGGACATACCCTACCTGCTGACCTTCGGGGAAAACGAGTACGAGGACTTTGGCAGCTTTCGCTTCTACGAGCACTTCGGCCCGCATTTCTATTCCGTTGTTGCAAATAACAGTCGCCTGATCTTTCTGGATTCCACGGGCAAGACTCCCTTTTCCTGGCAGTACCGCTGGCTGGAAGACATTCTGGAGGCGGATGAATCGGATCACGTTTTTGTTTTCGTGGGCCACCCCTTGTTCGAAGCTGAACAGGATGTGCTGTTCGGCTCGTCCGATGCCTATTGGCAAGCTGAAACCTCGCGTCTGCAACTGCTCGACTTGATACAGCGCCACGAGGTCGATGCCGTATTCTCTGCAAACCTGCCACTCTATTCCCAGCAGTCCGTGGGAGATACCGAGTTCATTACCACAGGCGGGGCGGGGGGCCTGATCCTGAACAATGATGTCAGTTTCTACCACTTCATCCGAGTAAATGTGACGCCCCAGGATTTCGATGTCGAACTGGTCCCTCTGGATATCGGGCAGCACCCGATCCTGAAACAGCTGGAGAGTTTCTGGTTCTTCATCTACTCGCTGTTCTACGTCGGCTATCAGAACTTCATCCTGCTGGTCAGTGTTCTGACCCTGATCGCCATTCGTCTCTACACGATGATCTTCCTGGACCGGGATTATTATCCGAATTTCGATATTGATCCCTCGCCTTGGCTGGAGAAGCCGCTCCGTGTGGCGATGTTTACGAACAATTATCTACCATTCATTGGCGGTGTTCCAATTTCCATAGACCGCTTGCGACGCGGCTTGGAGGCCCTGGGGAACAAGATTCTGGTAATCGCCCCACGCTATTCGGACCTCGGAGAAGAGGAAGAGAACACCCTGTATGTGTCCTCACTTCTGCCAGTCGGGCGGAAGCGTGAGTTTCGCATGGCCAATATCTTTTTGCCTGGCATCCGCCGAAGGGTGCGGGCGTTCAAACCCGATATCATTCATTTGCACCACCCCTTCTGGCTGGGATCCCTGGGCCTTTTCATGGCCAGGCGCATGCGTGTTCCGGCGATCTACACCTATCACACCCGCCTGGAACACTATGCGCATTTCGTGCCGGTTCCAGGGCGACTTTTCCGCAATTTCATATCCCATGCACTGGTCAAGCGTTTTGCCAATAAGTGTGATGGGATCATCGTGCCAACCTCCTCGGCCGAGGAATATCTGCGTATGATCGGCGTGAAGCGGGACATCTTCGTCCAGCCGACCGGAATCGAGTTCGAGCGTTTCCAGGAAGTCGATCAATCCAGAGTCAAGGCTTTGCGCAAGGACTTCGGTATCAAAGATGAGGTGGTCCTGATCAGCGTTTCGAGAATATCGCTGGAGAAGAACATCGATTTCATGATCGATGCATTGGCGGATTTACGCCAGAGAATCGACCAGCCCTTCCGGCTGTTGCTGATCGGTGAGGGGGATCAGCAACCGCGTCTGCAAAGACGGCTGGATGAGCTTGGACTGTCCGACTGCTGTACCTTGGTTGGCAGTGTGCCGCCCAAGGATATGCCCCATTACTATGCACTGGGGGATATCTTTGTCTTTGCCTCCAAGTCCGAAACCCAGGGCATGGTGATCCTGGAGGCCATGGCATCCGGCCTGCCTGTTGTGGCCGTGCGTTCCAGTGGAATCGATGATGTGGTTCGGCAGGACTACAATGGCTTCAAGACACGCGAAGTTCGTGACCAGTGGCGGGATGCGGTCAGCCGCCTGATCCAGGAAAGATACCTAAGGGAAACGCTTGGCCGGCAAGCGCGGGAATTCGCCAAGGGTTACTCGGTCGAACATTTTGCTGAAGAGGTGAAGGCCGTGTATGCCAAGGTTCTGGCATCCCTGGACCGTTGAGGACGGACGGTTAGCTCGTTCTGCTGCCAGAAGCAGCGGCCAGGCGCGTTCGCTCTGGATGCCGCGACATCAGGATCATGCCGCAGAGCACCAGGAAGACTCCCAGGCTATGCCCCGAGGTGACGGGCTCGTCCATTACGAGGGCCGAGCCGAGAGCGCCCAGGGGCGGTACCAGGAAGGCATAGAGCGAGGCGAAGTTCGCGCCGGCCCGCGCCACGAGGAGGTAGTACCCCAGATAGGCGAGGCCCATGCCCAGGATCCCTTCGCCAGCCAAGGCCCAGACGGCGCCACTGAAATCCGTTCGTAGCGGCTGTTCGAGTGCAAAGGCGGTGAGGAAAAGGGCAATCGCGCCGAACAGAATGGTCCAGGCAGTCAGGGCGTACTTGTCCAGGTCCTTTGATTGCCGAGCAACAAAGATGCCGTTCAACGCGAATACGACTCCGCCCGACATCATGATCAGCATGCTGAAGAGCTCGTCGGCGTGATTGGCCAGGTGATGCCAGCCCACGAAGGTGATCAGACCGGTCACGGCCAGCGGCACGCCGAGCAGTCGCTGCAGGGAAAAGGGCGTCTCGCGGGTGACGAAGGTGGTCAGCAGGAAGGTGGTTACAGGCACGGTCGTTCCCAGCACGGCCGCCAGGCCCGGCGTGATCCGATGTTCGGCAATCACCACCGAGAGGTTTGGCAAGGCGATCGCTGTCAGCCCCATGACGATCGGCACCCAGGGGCGCGTTCGCAGCGGCTGCATGAGGGGGCGCCGCAGGGCGTAGCGCACGCCGGGTAAGATCACGACAGCGGCGATGGCGGTCATCACGGCGGTGGCCGTGATCGGCGGAATCTCCTTGGCACCGCTGATGAAGAGATAGCTCGTCGACCAGGCAAGCGAAGTGGCAAAGAGGATGATGAAGTTTATGATCATGGAAATCCCAGGTCGAGATCGTGCGATGGCCTGGTCGTGGACGTATTTATATGCCCACGACCCCTTAAGGAAAGCTGAAGCTTAGTTCGACAGGGGAACGGTTCCGCTCGAGACGACCTCCAGCTTCCAGTCCTCGGCCTGGGTGCCATCGAGATTCAAGTGCCCTGCCAGGAAGCCGAGGCGGTCGCGATCCTCACCCTTGGCTGTGCACATACGGTCCTGGAGATAGAAGGGCGGTGTTGCCTGGTAGTAGAGCGTGGCCTTGACGGCCGCGGGTTTTGCACCGTACGGCAGGTCGGCCAGGGGAACCTCGTAGACCAGCGAATCCCCGCCACCCTGGCTGTAGTCGGGATCGTCCCCGACCGCGAACGGCGCGACATCCTCGGCCAGGTCGTCGCCGGCGCCCAGGGCCTCGGCGATTTCGCGGCGCTGATCGTCCGGCAGGAAGCCGTGGGGCAGCAGGCGATTGTCCTTCACGGTGCTGCAGATGGAGAGGAAGCTCGTGGTCAGCTGTCCGGCTGGTTCCGTTCCCTTGCCGCAGCTCGCGGCACTGGCCCCCTCAGGCGGCGTTGAGACCAGCTCCTGATAGATTTGGGCCCTGTCCTGGCGTGTGATCGTCTCGTAGTGCGGCTGATGCAGGCGTTCCTCGGGCTCGATGCGTGCGCTGCAGTCCTTCGACCACCAGTACTCGCCCTCGATGGGTGCTCCCTTTTCATCGACAAGGACGCCCGCCCTGTTCGTGCGCCCCGAGGCCCAGAGGGTGGTTCCCTGGGAATCGAGGACGCGGAAATCGATGAAGGCGCGCCGGAAGCCGACGCCGGAGGGGAACTTGTGCCCGACCTTGCTGGTGAGTGAGACGCTGGCGGTCAGCTTGCCCGTACTGCTTTTGACCTTGTCCACAATAATCTCGGCGGTTTCGTTGGAGGCAAGGTCGAGCATGGCCTGCTCGGTCCGCAACAGGGGATCGACCCCCATGCCGACCAGCATCGGATCGACGGTGCGGATGCCCAGGATGTCGGGGAACTGCTGGGCCATTTTGACCAGGAATACATTCAGGCCGACCAGTGTGTGGCGGGAATAGTTGTCCCGCACTTCCAGATCAATGTCGTCAGGCCCGAGGCTGTGCTCGGCCTCGGGGAAATTGCTGTGTTCCTGGATGCTGGCGATCTTGCTGCGATAGGGCGTGCCGTCGCTGTCTTCCGAGGGCATGTGGCAACTCTGGCAGGATTCGGCCCTGTCACCCTTGCCATGGGGCAGGGAGCCGTCGGGCGTGTCGCCGGTGCGGTAAGCGCTGAATGCCCACTCCGGATAGGTGGTCTGTTCGTAGGTGTAGTCAATCACCTTGCCCTTCTGCATCACTGGCAGGTGGACCGTGTGGCAACTGCCACATACCTCGGAACTGGCGATGTCCGCGTTGTGTTCTGGTGTGATGCCCAGTGCGTTCTCCATCGGCTTGACCTTGGGCGCTTCGAAGGGGCCGATCAGGGAGTCGGGCGGACGCACCGGGAAGCTGCCTGTGAAGGTTCTGGCAAAGCCCGTATTGTCCGGATTGAGGCGCTGCTGCCGCTCCTCGACGCAGGCATTCTCGGGCCGGGAGAGCGCACCCTCGACCTCTTCGCCCAGCGCCATGCGGTGACAGGCAGTGCAGGAGATGCCGTCGCGCGCGAGTGCGCCATACTTGGCGTTTTCCACGCCGGGATGATCAGCCGGCCAGGGAACAGCATTGACTATCTCGCGCCGGAAGTCGGGGCAAGACTCCGTCTCCGCCTCTTGATCGATATGGAATTGCCGCTGGCCGGTGATGCCGTGGCAACCCAGGCAGGTGTCCTCGACCATGCCGGGGTCTTCCGGATGAAAAGTCTGGGTCTCACTGGCCAGCTGGGCGAAGAAGAAGGGATCACGCCCGGCCAGGCCCATGGGCGAGCTGCGCCAGGTGGCATAGGGCGAGAGGTTGAAGAGATCGTCGCCGTGCGGGTTGGGCTCGGTCATGTCGAACTGCAGGCCGGTGCTGCCTGCGTCGTGACAGCCTGCGCACTGGCTGGAGGTCAGGAACTCGTCCGAGGCATCGGGGCCATCGGCGCCGACCCAGGTGTTGTCATAGGTCTGGGAGGGCATTTTCGAGACGCTGTCCCAGTCCGGCAACTCGTCAGAGAGCGCGCGCAGTGCTTCCAGCAACTCCTGGTTGCTCTTGTAATGCGGGGTGCCCAGGCGATGGACCTCGTCATCGGGCAGGGCCACTTCACGATGGCGTCCCTCAGGGGCGGGAGCTTCGAAGAAATTCTGACTGAGGAAACTCAGCGGTGTGCCGGGCGCACCCTTGATGTTGTTGGGCGAGGCGAAGGTCAGATTGTTCTCGGCCGAGGCGTGGCAGTTCATGCAGTACTGTGCAAAGCCCTGATTGGGCATGGGATTGGTGGGCGCCGGCGGCCAGTCCGGCGCCCAGCCGCTGCCCTCTCCGAAGCCGTACCAGCCCCAGTACCAGCCATCGTGGGAGGCGTCGTTGTCACGGATCATGATGGCCGCGCCGTTGGTCGGATGGAGCTGCAGGGGATCCACGTCGCTGCAGCGGCTGGCTGGCGCTGGGAACATCTCCTTGACCATGATGGCACCATCCGGCACCGGCGGCGCATCGCTGGCCGTGGTCTCACCGTCCGAGCGGTACGTGGTCAGCCAGTCGGTCATCTCCGGCGAGTACCAGATCACCACGGGGGCATGGGTGCCGTGATCCTTGCCTTGCCACTCTCCGCCCTGCAGGTTGGCCGTGAAGGGACCGGTGTCGCGCACGGAGGTGTCGCGGCGCCAGCCGGAGTCCTCCGCGCGGTGGCAGTAGTTTCCGAGGAAAGTGTTGAGTTTTTCCTGGTATTCATCCAGAGGGAAGGCGGAAGGCGTGCGGACCTGATTTGCCAAGTTGTCACAGACCTCTTGATCTGTTGGCACGAGGGCATGAGCTCTTTCCGCCTCGCACTGGCCGGCCAGTGCCAGTGCGGGCACTGCAAGCAAGGTCAGTTGAGCAATCAAAAAGATGTACAAGCTGCGTCGTTGTTGCGCACCCAAGCTGGGGAAGAGCTTCCCGCCAGACGTATTTTTCATTCTTGGCCCCCCTGTCACCTTTCTATAAAGGCATGGAGTTGCCCACCCTGTAAACTGTTTTGAAGCGGATACAGGGTCGATATTGCGTTGGCTATAGCCTTCGGGAGTCCTGACCCATGATTTCTTGATATGTAATTCCAGATAGCAAAAATATAGCAGTTAATAACTTTGCAAGAAACAATTAACCATGATTATGATTTGTATTTTAGTTAATAATTTTTTCATACCTTCATTGGTATTTTCCGAACAAGTATCGGAATAGCAGTAATTGCAATATTGGCTGCTCTGCGGGTGGCCGTTGCCAATAGGCTTAATGGAGGACTTGATGGGAAAAATTCTTGCGTTCTTGAGACAGGAAAAAGGTGCCACCGCCGTGGAGTATGCGTTGATTATTGCGCTGGTGGCGGCAGTTCTCGTGGGTGGTGCGACTACGTTTGGAGACGATCTCGAATCCGTTTTCACCGACATCGGAAATAAGTTGACTGGTGAGGAAGGCGATGACGAATAATGATTTGCGCAGATTTGGTTCTGCGTAAATCTGTCAGATATTCTAAGCGCGGGGCGGTTTTCAACTATCCCGCGCTTTTTTGTGGCCATGACTCATGACCTATTGGCCATATCTTAACTTTCTCTCGCTAGATTCTGTTTGGGCCCGGTCAGACAAGCTGTCGGCCTGACACTTATGGAATGATGCTGGGGGAGAGGCTGTGAAGACCCCTTTTTTTGCACTGGCTATGGTGGGTGCTTTCAAGCGGTTGAGCGGGCTGAGATATCTCCTGAAGGGCTTTCTGGGAGAGGAAAGAGCCGCCGTTGCGGTCTTTCTGGCATTGCTCATGATTCCCTTGACGGTTTTTGCGTTTCTGGGAGTCGATGCAGCTCGTGCTTACATGACCTATGCACGCCTGTCACATGCGGTCGACGGGGCGGCTTTGGCCGGTGCGCGCAGCTATGACCAGGGCAATCGTGACCAGGTTGCCGAAGCGTTCCTGAAGGCGAATTTTTCCGAGGAGAACGGGATAACCCTTACAGGTTATCAGTTCGATCCCTTGGGGGATTCGGCAAGCTATCGTGTATCAGCCCAGGCAGAGGTGTCGACCGTGATGGCTGGCCTGGTGGGGTATGACAGCTTTCCGCTGGAGGTCTCAGCTACGGTCGAGCGCAGGCTGGACGGCGTGGAACTCGCCCTGGTTCTGGATGTCACCGGTGCCATGGGGCGTGGCCCTGGATCCAAGCTTTATCAGATGAGGGCGGCAGCTCTGCAGTTCACGGCCCTTCTGGCGAAAGACAACGGAGATTTTCCAGAGAATCTCTTTGTCAGTTTGGTGCCCTACACGGCAACCGTGAACATCGGGCCGGAGAATGATGACTGGATCAGGCCGGGACAGGGCAACAACAACGCGGATTTCGGGGCAAAGGAGTGGGCCGGTTGCGTGGAGGCCAGATCGATGGATGAGAATGGGCCCACCCCATTACCTCTCGATCTGGACGAGGAACCTCCTTCGAATCCTTCCCGTCAGTTCAACTATTTTCTCTGGCCGTCGACAGAGGATGATATGTACATGGAAGATGACGAACGCGTTCCAGGGGATAACGATTGGGGCGATCGCCATACATGGTCTTCCTACAACCTACCTTTAGAGCACGAGGATGATGCAACCGGCCCAAACCTAGGGTGCCCTCAACCCATCTTGCCTCTCTCAAATGACCGTACCACCATAGATTTACGATTGAATGATCTGGAGTCCCTCTACCGTGGCGGACGCTTTATGTCTGTCGGCATGGCTTGGGGATGGCGCACATTATCACCTGAATGGCGATCCTATTGGGATGTCACTTCGCCTGGCAGTTTGGTTCCACACGGCTATGACGAAAACGGTACTCTGAAGACCATCATTCTGCTGAGCGATGGTGTAAACCATTGGTATGACTGGTCTTTGGGCGCGCCAGGAGTGCCTCTGACAGTATCTCCTGACAGATTCGATGCTGACTATACAGCCTATGGCCGTCTCTCCGACGAGCGCTTGATTTCAGGTCTCAACGACGTGGCAAAAGCACTTGCCGAGGATGAACTCGATGAGCGTATGCTACGTGTCTGCGGGGCTGCAATCCAGAAAGGTATCCGTATTTATGGCGTTACCTTCGGAAGTGATGTGACCAGTGAGGCCCGGCAGTTGCTGGAGGCCTGTGCCTCCAGCTCAGACTATTACTTCCATGCCGATAATCAGGAGAAATTGGAGCAGGTTTTCACCGTGATTAGCCAGGACCTGCACAACCTCAGGATCGTGCAATGAGCAGGCATATAGCTGCTGTGTTTGGACAGGCTCGGAGGAAACGTTGACGCTCCTCCTGATCTCACTGGCCTGTATCGGCCTACTGATCACGGCCGCCTGGTACGATTTCTCAAGCCGTACGATTCCCAACAAGGTCAGTCTGGCCATCCTGTTTCTTGCCTGTCTTCGCTTTCTGATCACGGGCAATGATCCCCTGGTTCCGCTCGGGATCAGCTTGTTGGTTCTTTGTGTGGGGTTTCTGCTTTACCTGGGCCGGCTGCTTGGCGCCGGCGATACGAAGCTCATGGCTGCCCTATCGCTGTTTCTGGAACCGGCCGCCATGCCGGGCTTTCTGGTGATCACTGCACTGTCCGGTGGTCTATTGGCCCTCTTTACGGTTTTGAAAGAGGTGTCTGTCAAACTGGGCCTTGATGCGACATCTGCATCCGCCCTGAAGCAGAGAGCCGATACTGGAAGGACTTCAGGCGATCTTCCGTATGGTGTTGCCATTGCTGCAGGCGGTGTCTTTGCCGTCTTCAGCTCTGAGCCTGGGATTTATGAATGGTTTTGCGCCACTTTCTTTTCTTGATGATCGCCCTCGTTGCTTCGGCAGCGGTGGGACTGCTCGTCTTCAAGTTGGTTGAAGGGCGTGAAACGGCTGCGATTCCGCATGGCGGGCAAGCCACTGTGCAGCAGCAGGCCTACGCGCGTGTGGAGGTTCTGACAGCCGCCAAGGAGTTGGTGGTGGGAGATTTCATCGCTTCCGAAGATATGGCGTGGGTCACTTGGCCCGCAGATGCGGTGATAGATGGCATGGTCGTAAGAGATGATGCTGACGAAACGACGGTCATTGGCTCTGTCGTGCGTCGGGCAACAAGTGAGGGGGAACCTCTGGTTCGACGTGCGTTTCTCCGCCCTGGCGATGGCGGCTTTCTCTCAGCGGTCCTGAGTCCGGGAAAACGTGCTGTTACGGTCAATGTGAATAGCTCTTCCGGAAATGCCGGGTTCGTGTTGCCAGGGGATCTCGTGGATCTTGTCCTGACCCATCGGGTGGACAACGACAATGATGGAACGACACGCCTGGTTTCGGAAACGCTTCAGCGGGGCTTGAAGGTGCTGGCGATTGACCAATCGCTCGACAGCACGCGAACGGCACAGCCCGCCAAGACGGTCACGCTCGAGGTCGACAAGCGGCAGGCGGAACATGTCATCCTGGCGGAACAACTGGGGCAAATTACTCTTGTCCTGCAGAGTATAGCCGAAATGCAGGATGGCGATCCTGTTTCGTCCTCTCTTCGCAAGAATGCCGGCCTGCTTTCTCCACCTTTCTCGGAAGAGCCAGGCGGTTCATGGGATTACGAGGTTTCGCCCGCACTGTCCGGAAGGGACACCTCTTCACCTTCCACTGTAACGATCCTTCGCGGGAGCGGAACCAGTAAAACTACGTTCGACGCGCCTAGCAGCCAAAAGAACGAGCGGTCGCTGGACTTCCTCATGCAGGGTAATATGAGAGAATTTGAATGATGTTGAGCTTCAACAGCTTTGTGGAGAAGTTGATCGCAGGAATCCTGCTTACTCTCCTGCTTCCTGCTGTCAGTTCCCTGGCGGCCGTGGAGCGGATTTCCCTGGAAGTCAGCGATGGAACCGCCATCGAGCTGAGCGAGCCTGCTGTCGAGGTCTTTGTCGCGGATCCAGACATCGCGGATGTCCAGATCAACTCCCCTAACATCATCTACGTCTTCGGAAAAAGAGCCGGAACGACACGTTTGTTCGTATTGGGGGAGGAAGGTGGAACTCTCAAGGACTACGAGCTGACAATCTCCCCGAACCTGAATCGCCTGAACGCTACGCTCAAGCGCCTTCTGCCTGAAGAGGCGGTCGAGCTGCATGCAGTGGACGACGGTGTGGCCATCCAAGGGGAGGTGTCCACGGGGAAGGCGGCCTCCGACATCATGAGCCTGGTCAGCGGTACCATGGGCGACGAAGTGCCGGTGATCAATATGATGTCCGTCACAGAGGTCAACCAGATCAATCTCAGGGTCCGCGTCGCCGAGGTTTCCCGCGAAGTGACGGATGAACTGGGGATCAATTGGGAGAACTTCGCGAGTTTCGGCAACTTTGGCTTTGGATTGGGGATTGGGCGGGACATCATAAATGATGCAGGCGTCATCACTCGGGCTGCTGGCGGAGCGGGGAGTGCCAGCGCTTCCTATACCAGCGGGGACATCAACGCCAATGCGATGATCGATGCCCTGCAGCAGGAGAACCTGGTCAGTATCCTTGCCGAACCCAACCTGACGGCCATGTCAGGTGAATCGGCAAGTTTCCTGGCTGGCGGCGAGTTCCCCATTCCTGTTTCGGCTGAGGAAGACCGGATCAGTATCGAATTCAAGGAGTTCGGGGTGCGACTGGACTTTACGCCCACACTGATCGGTCGCGAGCGTATCAACCTGCGTGTACGCCCGGAGGTCAGTGAGATTACCAGCACTGGTGCAGTGGAGATCGAGGGCGTTGCCATTCCAGCCCTGTCGACGCGCAGAGCGGATACCACGGTGACTCTGCAAAGCGGCCAGAGTTTCGTGATTGCCGGTCTGCTTCAGAACAACATGAGTTCCACGGTCGACAAGTTTCCCGGTTTGGGCGATCTGCCAATTCTGGGTGGGTTGTTTTCATCGCAGAACTTCCGCCGCAACCAGTCTGAACTGATCATCATCGTCACGCCCTATGTGGTCAAACCGGTTGCCGGCAGCGACCTTCTTTCAACACCGGTTGATGGATTGCGCCACGGCAATTCTTTGGAGCGCCTGCTGCAGAACAGAACTGCGCGCAGCAACCTGGGTGCCGGAGATGGCCGACCAACGGGACCAAACGGTTTGCGGCTCAAGGGCAATGCTGGATTCATTCTGGAATGAGAGGCGCCATCATGAAGACTGCATTACCAGTTCTGACCTTGGTCCTTGGCATCGTGCTGCTGGGCTGTACACCGCGTGTGTCAGACCCGCCCCCAAAAATGGTCTATAAAAATGAGGTGGTTAGCTCGTCGAACGAGTATCGGTTGACTCTGGCCAGTGGGCAGCAAGGCCTGGATGCCACGGACAGGTGGGAACTGGACGTTATCGCGGGAAAGCTGCTGGATGCGTCCGAAATTGCCGTTTTTGATCGTGCAGCTCCTCATGCTCGGGAAGAGACGATTGCCCATTTCGAGGAGTTGGGGATCAAGGTGGCGGCTTCAGGATCGTTACGAACAGGCGACCCAGGCTATCCTGAAGTGATTGTGCAGGCCGCGAGCTATGCGGTCATACCGCCTGAGTGCGGTGATTGGACAAATCCCGGTGGAAGCGGACACAACATGGCATCTCTGTCGAACCTTGGGTGCTCCAACGAACGTGCGCTCGGACTCATGGTTGCAGATCCGAAGGATCTCGCCTCTCCAGCAAGAAATCCGGAAGCGACAGGCAGTGAGCATGCCCTGGGGGCAATCGAACGCTATCGCTCTGGGGAGTTGAAACCCTTCCCCATAAGTGAGTGATGGCATGTCCTTATTGAAGCCTCTGGACAAGACTGAACGGGTAGAGACGGAGGCGGTCGAGGAAGGCCGTCTCGAGTTCATGGCGTTCGCCACCGATACCGAGTCCGAGAAACTGATAGGGATTGTGGCGCAACAGCTTCTGATCCAGCACCCTCATATTGAACGTGGAGATATTTCCACGGCTATAGAGACAGTAGAGCGGACACGTTCGCCACGTTATCTGGTCGTGGACCTATCGAATTCCGAAAGTCCCATGGAGGAGATCAATAACCTGGCCGATATATGCGAGCCGGGTGTGAAGGTGGTTGCCATTGGCGACCAGAATGATGTGGGGCTGTATCGAAACCTCATGCGCGCCGGTGTCAGCGATTACCTGTTGAAACCGCTCGATTCCAGCGCTTTGCACAAGGCACTCGTGAATTCCGCGGAAGAAAGCGAAGGCAAGATTGGCAACACACTGGCGCACTTGACGGTCTTCATGGGCGTGCGCGGTGGTGTCGGCACTTCGACAGTTGCTTCGAACATCGCCTACCACAGTGCTACGCAGAACAATCTGCGTACAGCATTGTTGGATCTGGATCTTCAGACAGGTGTTTCTTCCTTGCTGTTGGATACCGATCCTGTGGCGGGATTGCTGGAAACTCTGGAAGATCCCCGCAGAACAGACAATCAAGTCTTTGAACGACTGGCAAGCAAGCTCGAGGACAAGCTGTTCCTTTTCGGTAGCGAGGCAGCTGTCGAGGGAGGGCTCCCGGTTAGTTTCCGCGGCTTGGAACCGTTTCTGAAGGAGGTGCGACAGCATTGCCACCTCGTTACCGCCGACGTGCCACGGCATATGTTTTCCACGTGCTCCCACCTGCTTCGCTCGGCCTCGACAGTGGTGTTGGTAACGGACCTGAGCCTTGCCGGCCTCCGTGACACTGCCCGCTATGCACGGGCGCTCGAGAACATGCAGTATTCCGGGGAGATACTGATGCTCGCAAACAAGGTGAATGAGGTGCATAGCGACCGTATCAAGGAAAAGGACATCAAGGAGCAGTTGGGGCGCAGTCTCGATCTCAAGGTTTCCTTCGACATGAAGGCCTGCAGTGAAGCGGAGTTCAATGGAAGGCCCTTGATCTCCGGGACACGCACGATTTCCAGGGAACTGAGGGCCGTTGCCAACCGCGTCAGTGGTCGCAGCCGTTTCGTGAAAAGAAGCGCTTCACTCCTGGGCCGGCTGATGAGGAGATAGATTGAAAGATGTTTGGCCGGCGCAAGAATGAGCGGGAGCATATCGCCGACACGCGGCAGCGGACATCGTTTCCGGATGTTGATGCGATAGCGGATCCGATTTCACTCGATAGAGTAAGCGGGGAAGTAGGGGGACAGGGTGGCCCCGCTCAGTCCTCCTATGGAATGTTCTCCTCCGATCCGCACAGAGTGGATGAGCCTGATACGAATGCCCAGGTGGAGCAGGTCACCATCGAAGGCCGTCACTCCACACGATTGAAAGACGTAAGGGAGAGCATCGGGAAAAAGATATACCAATCCATAGATTTCGATGCCGCCGTCAAGCTCGACAGGGAGGAACTGTCTCACGAGGTTGCCAAACTGGTGGCAGAGATCTCATTGGTGGACGGTTATCGACTTACGGCGGCAGAACAAAAGGAGGTGGCGAGCGCTTTGGTCGATGACATGATCGGCCTGGGCCCCCTGGAGGATCTGCTGGAAGACGAGTCTGTAACTGACATCATGGTGAACGGTCCCTCGCAGGTTTACGTCGAGCGCAATGGAAAACTTGCCATGACCTCGGTCACCTTTCGTGACACGGCTCATGTGACAGCAATCGCTCAGAGAATAGCCCACGGTATTGGGCGCCACGTCGATGAATCCAGCCCGATGGTGGATGCACGCCTGGCGGATGGCAGTCGCGTCAACATCATCCTCCCCCCCTTGGCCGTTGATGGCTGCTCAATTTCCATACGCAAGTTTGCGCGGAGAAAGATCACCCTGGAAGACATGATCCGTCAGGAGAATGTCTCCGAAAAGTTGGCGAAACTTCTGCAAGTCGCGGCGGCCTGTCGTCTCAACATAATTGTCTCGGGCGGGACAGGTTCCGGCAAGACCACGTTGCTCAATGCCCTTTCCCGATTGATAGATCCGCGCGAACGTATCGTGACGATCGAGGATGCCGCCGAGATCCAGCTCCAGCAACCGCATGTCGTGCGCCTTGAAACGCGACCTCCGAATATCGAGGGACGGGGGGCGGTCACCATGCGCGCACTGCTCAAGAATTCGCTGCGTATGCGCCCTGATCGAATCATTGTGGGTGAGGTTCGCGGTGAAGAGACCCTGGATATGCTCCAGGCCATGAACACGGGGCATGACGGTTCCATGTCCACCGTACATGCAAACTCGGCGCAGGATGCTTTGAGCCGTATAGAGAACATGGTCCTCTCTTCCGGAGTAGAGCTGCCCAGCCGTGCCATTCGTACACAGATTGCAAGTGCCGTCGATATCATTATCCAGATTGAACGCATGCGTGATGGCAAGAGGCGGGTCACGAATGTCTCGGAGCTGTTGGGTATTGAGGGTGACGTTATCCTTCTGCAGGAACTTTTCCGCTTCCAGTACGAGGGAGAGGGAAGGGACGGCCAGCTATTGGGACGATTCATTTCCAGCGGGGTGCGGCCGAATTTCATCGAGCAGGCCAGTTATTACGGCCAGGAAGAGGCCATGCTGTGGGCGATGGCATGAATGCACCGGTCCTGATAGCTGCAATCGGATCGCTCGGAACCTTGGGCGTTTTCATCCTGCTGGCGTTTGTTTGGCAATTACTGAGCCTGCCCGAACGACGCCGTCGCCAGCGTCGTTTGGCGATGATTGGCGGTGTCGAACAGTCCGATGAGGCACAGTCCGATATGTCGCATTCGACAGCGCAGGGCGGCATCAAGCGGCAGGGCAGGTCCGCTCTTATCGAACGTGCCGAATCGCTGCTCTTCGAGTTCGTGCCACGCGTCTCCCAACTATCCAGGAAGCTGGAAAAAGCGGGGCTCACGATGTCTGCGCCAGCCTACTTCAGCCTGGTTCTGACGCTGATCACCATCCTGTACCTGGTTCTATGGCAGTTGCTGCCGCTTCCTATAGTCTCCGTGCTTTTGCTGTCCATCTCCGTGGGGTATGGGCTGCCGCATCTTGTCGTGGCACAGCTATCCGCACGTCGCCAGAAGATGATCCTGGCACAACTGCCCGACGTTCTGGATATGCTCGTGCGCTCCATCAGGGCAGGACTGCCACTGACCCAGAGCCTCCTGGAGGTTGGCAGGCAGGTGGACGATCCGCTTGGACTTGAATTGAGATCTATTGCTCGCCAGGCGAAGTTGGGCGTGCCATTGGAAGAGGCCCTGGTTGCGGTTGCGGATAAAGTGGACATACAGGAATTCCACTTCCTGGTGACAAGCCTGGCCCTGCAACAGAAAACAGGCGGGAGCTTGTCGGAAACTCTTGGCAACCTGTCGGACCTCTTGCGTCAACGCCATCAGGTTCGGAAGAAAGTAAAGGCACTGTCGTCGGAAGCGCGTAGCTCCGCATATCTGATAGGGGCCCTGCCGGTGGTCCTGTTGGGAGGGTTGACCCTGCTCAATCCGGAATATCTTCGGCCTCTTCTGGATACTGAGGTCGGAAACCTGCTGCTGGTTCTGGGAGGCGTGGGAATTCTGAGTGGAGCCTTCGTCATGTGGCGCATGATGCGGTTCGATATATGAGCGGACAAGCCGATGCCTGACAGTGTAACACTCGCCGTGGTCGTCAGCTCTATAACCGCATTCATAGCGGTGGTGAGTACCTGTTACCTTTTGCTGCGCTTCGAGCGGCGCAAGAGACTCATACGCGTGCTGGGTCGCCATCAGGAGGACCGGCGGGCGTGGGGTCGAACTGAAGCTCGTTCGAGAAAGCGGAAACGCCATTGGAGTCCGTTAAAGGCGATTGCCCTTCTCGGCCAGCATATCCAACGCGTCAGACTGGTGGGAAACGACCAGTCCGAGAAAATACGCATGACGCTTGTGCAGGCAGGTTACCGATCTCGCGAAGCCTTCATCATTTATCTTGCCCTCAAACTACTGCTCCCCATTTTTGGGGCCGTGATTGCTTTGACGATCATCCTGAGCAGCGAAGGCCTGGGAGAAAACCTGCTGTACAGCTTCGTCGGCGTCGCCGGAACGGCACTGATCCTCTCCTACTTACCTGATCTTTTGCTCAGAAAGATAACGGAATCCCGACGCCAGAAGCTGCGCAAGGGCCTGCCGGATGCCCTCGACCTGTTGGTGGTATGCGCTGAAGCAGGCTTAGGCCTGGATGCCGCCTTGAAGAAGGCCGCTGAAGACTTCGTCAAGACCAACCCGGTAACAGCCGATGAACTGGCGCTTCTGAATGCGGAACTGGTTTTCTACCAGAGCCGGGAGGAAGCGCTGGCGAATTTCTCGAAACGCATCAACATCCCCCTTGCAACGAGCGTGGTTCTGACCCTCACTCAGGCAGAGAGATACGGTACCCCCCTGTCAAAGGCCCTGCGGACTCTGGCAGCGGAATTCCGGCGCGAGCGACTGACAGCAGCTGAACAGAAGGCCGGACGTTTGCCGGCCATCATGACACTGCCTTTGGTGGCGTTCATTCTCCCGGCACTGTTTATCGTCATCCTGGGGCCGGCAATCCTGAGTGCTTTGAACCTGATGCCTTAACACGGGTTGTTTCAGGCTATTCATGAGGGCTAGCGAGGCGGATCAAAGTATGAGCCAATCGCCTGGTTCATCTTTGCCTTTTCTTCTTCGTTCAATCCGCTCTCATACTGACGTGGAATGAAATCGCTGGCAGAGCCATTCTGAAGGCCGCGAACAAAACGATAGAACTCCATGTTGTTCGCAACGTCCGCATTGGAGAGGTCTGTGCCCGCCATTTGCTGTGCCTCCTGGTCGGAGCCAGAGAGGCCATACACCAAGGCCAGGTTCTGACGATGCTTGGAAGTGGCGGAGGGTTCGTTGACGACATCCTCAAGAATGGCAATGGCATCGTTAAACTCACCTCCCAAGGCCAGGGAGAGGGAGTAGTTCGTCAGCACGGACAGGTTCCGGGGAGAGAGGTTCAGGGCCTTCAGATAGTACTCCTGTGCACTCTCGTGATTCTTGGCCAAATCCGCTGATACCCCCAAGCCATTGTAGATACGCCAGTTTTCCGGTTGATCCTTGCGCACCTCTTCCAGGAGAGCACGTGCCTCGGGGGCTTGTTCGAGCATGAGGTGAATCCGGGCCATACCCAGTTTGGCACCAATTGAGTTGGGGGCGAGATTCAGGGCGTTCCGATAAGCTTCGGTTGCCTGGTCCAGAAGGCGCGCCGTGACCATGGTATCCCCAAGCCCGATCCAGGGAGTGGGGCTCCTTGGGTCTTTCCTGCTGGCATCACGAAAAAGTTTCATGGCCAGGGAAAGGTCACCTGAGCTGGCGCTGGCGCTCGCTATACGCACGAGCTGTTGGGAAGACATACCCTTTGCATTCGGTGTTTCCAGGTTGGATCCGGAAACCGGTCGTTCATAGCGACTCTCCCCGACACCGCATCCTGCCAACCCCAGTAGCAGCAAAACAGGAAGAGCTCGAAGACAACGAATTGCGAAGGTTCTCATGTAACGACCCTTTCCGGGCAGGATTCAATATCGGAATGGGCCAGTTATAGCGACAGTACGGTTAATTTTTGGTTCATCGCGTTTTGGATAAGAGTGATGCACTTGGTTTGAGGGGGACTTTTCCCTGATCACAGGTCTTGTACATGATACCCTCGTGATTGCCGGAGCTCGCGCGGTCAGGGTCCTGCTGGCATGGAGCCTTGCTAGGGTGCAATCGTGGTCAGCCGCCCAGAGCGAGGGCGGAAGAACGAATGCCTGTGAACCAAACGTTCGCTGAACAAGAAACCGGGAAAGATTGGTTGATAAGCAAAAACCGCTTCGCTTGCGATCAAGTTTTCATACTCACTTTCCACGAGTTCGGAGGCGACAAGGGTTTCCGTCTGTTCTGCCACGCGACTGTTGTGAGCAAGACTGCCATGATCTCTGACCCAGTTAACAGACAGGCCTTCTTCGGGGTCGTTTGAGATTGAGACTACAAAGACGCGATAATCGTCTTCCTCTATCTGTAGCCGCTCGTCGAGTTGAGAGGTCAACTCAAAAATATCGCTTAGATGGCTTTCGCTGATTACCGCTTGGCGGGCTGTAATGTCCCCGATGCTCGCAACGGTGCGTTCCACCTTGATTGAGAAGCGATAGAGATTGAAAGTTTCAAAACCACCCATAATCATAAGAAGTAGGACTGGCGCCATTAAGGCAAATTCAACTGCAGAAACACCCCGTATCTCACCAAAGAAGTGTTTTATATATTTCAGAACTTCTTCAGTATAATTCATTCTATTGGTCATATTGCTCGTTCTTCACCACAATGCGTGCGGATAAATCCAGAACTCCATCGGTGAAGAAGTTATGGAATAGCGGTGTCATGACCGACCAGGGATAGTGCAGTTCGTAAACAGTAATGCTTCCGGGGTCGCCTGCGCCTGCCAATCCAGACTCCTCATCCCATTGACCATTCCCGTTCAGGTCAGTGTAGGTATCTCCAGGATCGTATTCGCCGCTGCCGTTTCTGTCCTCGTAGGGTTCAGCCTTGCCTATCTCCCGGAACTCGTTGTAACTGATGATGTCGACAGCTAGTTTGTCGGGATCCACGAAATCCGGAAGGGACTTGGCGGCAGCTTCAAGAATCCCGTTTTCCCTTTCTTCTGAACTGATTGCGGAGCCTTGGCCTGTCATTCCATAGCGCGCTGCTTGGTGTGCAGACCCTTCCAGTCCCGAACTGATCAACATGATCAGGCCAAGTTCGAGGATTGCCAGCACCATGAAGACAAGGAGCCCGGCCACGAGTGCGAACTCGACGGCTGCTGCACCTTCATTCCGCTGCCAGTAGCGATGCCACAAGACATGGATTCGATGATGATTTGTCAGGCTCATTTTTGAATGACCGGGAATAGCCATTCATGGGAATGGCAGACGCCTGTAATTATGGGGCAAGCCATTGGCTTATCCTGAAGGCAAAAAGCTCACTTTCAGGACAAGGATAGGAGGAAAACCCTTAAAATAGGGCTAATGTAGCCGGGGAATTCTTGAGAGCAGTCCAGGACATGGGCCACTGGCTCTCAAGGCAAACGTTCGTATTCCACCTTGTTGCCTTTGTAGCGGAATACAAGACGAACGAGGTTCTGGCTTTCCTTGTCGTACCAAAGGCGTGCCTGAATATCGCCTTTCATCTCCCAGCTATCGGTCTGGAAACGTCCGGCTGGCGTGTTGATCGTTTCCTCGCCGTGTTGGATGACCTCTATATCCGATGGGACATCTGAGGGGCGTCCCTTGTGAGGACGTATCAGGACTGGCGCGCGCAAGGCATCTGGATTCCAGCCTGTGGCGGGCAAAGCCGCCGCCGGTAGCACGTGATCCCGGTCACCATCGTCATTCAGATGGATTTCACCGTTCTCGCCACGGCGCGCGGTGATATGACGAACCTTCTCGTCGTAATAGCCATTGGTATTGGTAATGTTGAGTTCGACGAGTTCCCCATTTTCCAGGATTTCCTCGGTTTCCTGTCTGACGCGCGTGATCACGATCGGTCCAATCTGAATTGTCGCCTCGCCCTTCTGGTGGGCAATCACACGATCACCCTTCCGTTCGACGCGCAAGTGGTGCTCGCCGACAGGAAAGCCGTTCAGGCGGATCCTGAATTCTGCATCGTCCAGAACCTGGGCATTGGCGGCGCCTGCAGTCGTCAGGCCTGCCATGAAGACGATCAGGCAGAGTGTCGGGATGAAAGGGAAACGTCTATGCCTATACATAGCCCTTCAAATAGGAAGGGAATTTGTCGCCATGAAGGCATGATGTGGGCTGTGCCAACAAATGACTCAGCCCAGACACGGCAGGACCATTGAGTAATGGCGATGGCATTCAGTTGCTTGAAACGGGCGCGATCACGTCCTTGCCAACCTGAGGGCGCAGAACCTCGGGAACACGGACCGTCCCGTCGGCCTGTTGATAGTTCTCCAGGATGGCGATCAGGGCCCGGCTGATCGCGATGGCCGTGCCGTTCAGGGTATGCAGGAATCCAGCCACCTTGCTGTCCTCTCCACGATAGCGGATGTTCAGGCGTCGTGCCTGGTAATCGGTGCAATTGCTGGTGCTGGTGATTTCGCCGAATTCTCCGCCGTCGCCCCGTCCGGGCATCCAGGCTTCCAGGTCATACTTCCGGTAAGCTGCGGCCCCCAGGTCTCCGGTCGCATTCTCGATGACGCGGTAGGGAATGCCCAGGCCATCGAAGATCTGCTTTTCCAGGTCCAGCATCCGGTCATGCATCTTCGGGCTTTCCTCGGGCAGGGTAAAGGCGAACATCTCAACCTTCGTGAACTGGTGCACGCGATAGAGGCCCCGCGATGCCCGGCCGTATGCGCCCGCTTCCGTACGGAAGCAATGGCTGATGCCACAAAGCTTGATGGGCAATCGTTCCGGGGCAAGGATTTCGCCGGCGTGAAGCCCTGCCAGTGTGATTTCCGAGGTGGCGATCAGGCTGAGATCGGTGTCGGCAATGCTGTAGATCTGGGTCTCCGGGCCGCGCGGAACATAACCTGTTCCCTGCATGACCTCGTTGCGGGCCAGGTCCGGGGTCGTGATCGGTGCGAAACCATCCTTCATCAGGATGCCAAGGGCATAGTTCTGCAACGCCAGGTCCAGCAGAACAGCATCATTCTTCAGGAAGTAGAAGCCATGTCCGGTGACCTTGCTGCCGGCCTCCATGTCGATCAGATCCAGGCGCTCGCCGATTTCCAGATGGTCCTGCGCCTTGAAGTCGAAATCCGGCAGGGGCGTGCGTCCACGCTCGAATTCCACATTGTCGGCATCGGAGGCCCCGATCGGGGCGGCCGGATGGCTCATGTTGGGAATGATGGACTGGAGAGACTCCAGTTCCTCGGACACGCTCTGAAGCTCTTCCTCGACCTCGTTACGCCGATTGCGAAGCGCCTTGCCGCGGTCGATCAGCTCCTGCCGTTCGTCGGCATCCTTGGCCCCCTTGATGGACTTGGCGGTGGCGTTGGATTCCTGGTTCAAACCGTCAAGCTCTTGCTGCAGCTTGCGCCGTCTGTCGTTGAGTTCCACGAGCCGGTCGAGATCGACCTCTATGCCACGATTGATGCAGTTGCTGCGGACGGCTTCCAGGTTTTCCAGGATATATTTTCTATCCAGCAAGAGAGGTCCCCATGATCAGCGAGTCAGAGTCTGTGCCAAAGGCCAGGCGAGGGGTGAAAGCCGTTTTCATCCCTGCACGGCGATGCTAGTTGACGACACAGGAACAAGCCCTGCGTCAACAGGAAAGTTGCATGGCGTAAGGTACAGATGTATTCCGCTCGCGAAAGCCCGTTTTTCTCCGCGCCCATACCTTGACCTTGCCTTATTGCCTGACAAGAGTGCCGCCATGTCACAGACAGACAGGAAATCCGCCTCAAGTACATCTTCCAGTCCGAAATCGGGAAGTGAGGATCGCCAGGCTCGCCTGGCTTCGGCTCTGCGCGCGAACCTGAAGAAGCGCAAGGCGCAGGTACGTTCACGTAAGGCGAACGAGGATGATGCGCAAAACAAGGAAGAATGAGGCTTCGTCATCTCCAGGCGGCAATAAGTGAACACGGCAAGGATTGAATGGACAAGATCAAGATTACCGGCGGTGTCCCCTTGAAGGGGACAATCCGTATCAGCGGATCCAAGAATGCCGCGCTTCCGCTCATGGCGGCCAGCCTTCTTACATCCGAAACCCTGCGCTTGGACAATGTTCCACAGTTGGCTGACATTCGAACCATGTGCGAACTGCTTGACCTGCTGGGCGTAAGCATCGAGGACAATCGCGTCAGTGATGGATCTGGTGACCTTGCCTTTGCCGCGAACAGCCTGACGTCCACGGTTGCCCCCTATGACCTGGTCCGCAAGATGCGCGCCTCTGTCCTGGTTCTCGGGCCGCTGCTGGCACGTCTGGGGCACGCGGAAGTCTCTCTGCCTGGGGGTTGTGCCATTGGAACACGTCCCGTTGATCTGCACCTGTCCGGGTTGGAGGCCATGGGCGCCGAGATCGAGTTGGCTGAGGGCTACATCAAGGCGCGTGCCCCCAAGGGATTGAAAGGGGCTGAAGTCTTGTTCTCCAATGTCTCCGTAGGGGCCACGGAGAACCTGATGATGGCCGCGGCACTTGCGGAAGGGGAAACCCGACTGGTCAATGCGGCTCGTGAGCCGGAAATCGTGGATCTGGCCAACTGCCTTGTGTCCATGGGGGCGCAGCTTGAGGGTGCCGGTAGTGATGTCATCACCATCAAAGGGGTGCCATCACTCAATGGTGCCCGCCACAGTGTCATACCGGACCGCATCGAAACCGGAACCTTCGTCATGGCGGCCGCGATAAGTGACGGCGACCTGCAGTTGGAGGGCGCGCGCCCGGATCATCTTGAAAAGCCCTTCCAGGTGCTTCGACAGGCGGGTGTCGCGATCGAGCCCAACGACAAGGGCCTGCGGGTCTATCGCGCCAATGGCCCCCTGCAGGGAACCGATATCATGACCGAGGCCTTTCCCGGCTTCGCCACCGATCTCCAGGCCCAGTTCATGGCCTTGATGGCCACGGCAGAAGGGGCCTCGATGATTACGGAGACGATTTTCGAGAATCGCTTCATGCATGTGCCGGAACTGACACGTATGGGGGCCGACATTACGGTTCATGGAGCCTCTGCGCTTGTGCGGGGCCAGAAGAGGCTAAAAGCGGCGCCAGTCATGGCCACGGACCTGAGAGCCTCTGTTTCTCTTGTCCTGGCAGCACTTGCTGCAGAGGGAGAAACAGAGCTCAATCGCGTCTATCATCTGGACCGTGGGTATGAGCGGATCGAGGAAAAATTGGCGACCTGCGGAGCAAGCATAGCCAGAAGCAAGGAGGATATATCCTCATGACGGATTCAACGGCGTTGAAGCTGCGTGCACGTGATGCAACTGACATGGATGTAATTGCGTCCTGCCTGCAGGATTCGCTCGTGCCGGTACGGGACATCGCCTTCATGAAGAGGGAAAAACGCTTTGTCATGGTTCTGAACCGCTTCAAGTGGGAAGAACTGGAGGAAGCGGAAGCCATGGGGCGCGCCTTGCATAAATTGCAGGCCGAGGATGACTTGCAGGGCGAAGACCTGCCAGAAGTGGATGCGGGGCTGGATACAGATGCCAAGGACGCCAGTTTCGAGGATGCTGAGGCCCGTCCCGTGTATCACCGGACCCACGCCGGCCTGGTCTTCGACAAGGTGCGGGGTGTGTCGACGCGCAACATCGATTTGCAGGATAAGGCCCACTTCCTGAACCTGCTGACCATTGCGACCTGGCCGAAGGAAATCATCCTCTATTTCTCGCAAGGTGGCGAAATCCGCCTGCAAGTCTCCGAAGTCCGCTGCCACATGAAGGATCTGGGCGAACCCTGGCCAACTTTCGCGCGGCCGGAGCATGCGCTGGACGCAGAACCGGAAGCCCGCTAAACCTTCGGTGTTCTCGAGCATTCCTGGGTCAATCTGAAAAAGGCCCTATTCTCCAAAGCCGACGGGAGAAGGCGCAGTGCCTCAAACCCAACCGCTTGTTCTGGCTGTTCCGAAAGGGCGCATTCTCAAGGAGCTTGTGCCTTTGCTGGAGGCTGTGGGTATCGTACCAGAAGAAGCGTTTTCCGATGATTCTTCGCGCCAGTTGCGGTTCCGTACCAACCTGCCTGAGATAGAGGTCGTGCGGGTTCGGTCCTTTGATGTGGCGACTTTTGTGGCCTTTGGTGCGGCCCATTTGGGAGTGGCGGGTAATGACGTTCTCATGGAGTTCGATTATCCGGAAATCTATGCGCCCGTTGACCTGGCCATCGGCCATTGTCGCCTGTCTGTCGCTGAACCTCAAAGCTTGCAGAAAAGCGATGATCCGGCCCGCTGGAGCCATATTCGCGTTGCCACGAAATACCCTTCGGTTACACGTGAACATTTTGCTGCCCGCGGGGTTCAGGCAGAATGCATCAAGCTGAACGGTGCCATGGAGCTGGCGCCGGCTCTGGGACTGTGTCGGCGCATTGTGGATCTGGTGTCCACAGGAAGCACACTGGCGGCGAATGATCTGGTGGAAGTGGAAACCATAGCTGAAGTGACCTCCAAGCTGATCGTGAACAGGGCTGCCCTCAAGACGCGCCCGAAAGCGCTGAATGGATGGATCGACAGATTTCGCGAGGCTGTAGATGCCGTATGAACTCGACACCTCCCGAACCTCGTTCGAGAGTGATTTCAATAGCTTTCTGCAGGCGCGCCGGGATTCCGAAGAGGCTGTGGATGAGACGGTGAAGGACATCATTGCGCGTGTTCGTCGCGAGGGGGACACCGCCCTGATCCAACTGACCGAACAACTTGACAGGGTAACCCTGACAGCCAGCAGCTTGCGCTTCGGCACGGCCGAGATCGATGAGGCCGAAAGTCTTTGCGAGACTGAAACACTCGAGGCTCTGGCCGTCGCGACCGAGCGTATCACGGACTATCATCGGCGACAGAGACCCGAGGATCTCTGTTATGAGGATGCGCTCGGGGTGCGTCTGGGGCATCGCTGGACTGCCATGGAAGCAGCTGGCATCTACGTTCCAGGAGGCACAGCATCCTATCCCTCTTCCGTCCTGATGAACGCAATACCCGCAAAGGTCGCCGGTGTGGAGCGGGTTGCCATGGCCGTGCCAACCCCGGAGGGTCGCATCAACCCGTTGGTTCTCGTGGCGGCGCGCATGGCGGGTGTGGACGAGATCTATCGCATGGGTGGTGCCCAGGCAGTGGCTGCGCTGGCATACGGGACCGAGACTGTTGCCCCGGTGGACAAGATTACCGGACCCGGCAATGCCTATGTGGCCTCGGCCAAGCGTCAGGTTTTCGGCCAGGTGGGAATCGACATGATTGCCGGGCCCTCAGAGATATTGGTGATCGCGGATGGCCAGAACGATCCGGCCTGGATTGCTGCGGATCTACTCAGTCAGGCGGAGCATGATACGTCGGCCCAGTCGATCCTGATTTCAGACGATTCGACATTCCTGGAAGCGGTGCAGCAACAGATCGATGTTCATCTTCAGCGTTTGCCGCGCAGTGAGATTGCCAGTCAGAGCTGGCGCCAGCATGGCGCCCTGATCAAGGTCGAGGACCTGGAGGAGGCGCCAGGACTGGTGGATCGGGTCGCACCTGAGCATCTGGAGTTGGCGGTTGCAGATCCGGACGGCATGGCGAAGAAAATTCGCCATGCCGGCGCAATCTTTCTGGGCCGGCATACACCCGAAGCGCTTGGGGATTACCTGGCTGGTCCCAACCATGTTCTCCCCACCGGGCGCTCTGCACGCTTCTCCTCTGGTCTCTCCGTGCTGGATTTCATGAAGCGCAGTTCCCTGATCCAGGCGACGGAGGAGTCATTGCGCAGCATTGCACCGCCAGCCATGGCATTGGCCCATGCCGAAGGACTGGATGCGCATGCACTCTCGCTTGCCATTCGTCTGGGGCGGGACGAACAGGGCAACTGAAGCCATGATCGACCACCGCATCGTCAACATTACACTCGACGAGCGGATGGGAGCTCGGCGCACTCCTGAAGTCGAACACGAACGTGCCGTCGCGATCTATGATTTGCTGGAAGACAATCACTTCGCGCCTCACGGGGATTTTGTCGGACCTTTTGTCCTGCATCTTGGCATCATGGAGAACACGCGGCTTGTGTTCGAGGTCTACGATCGTACGGCAAGTGAACAACTCTGCAGTATCGTTCTGCCGCTGGTGCCTTTCAGGAAGCTGGTCAAGGACTATTTCCTGGTTTGTGAAAGCTACTACGAGGCCATTCGCACAGCCAGTCCCTCTCAGATCGAGGCCATAGACATGGGACGACGCGGCCTGCACAACGAGGGTGCGGAGTTGCTGCGTGAGCGCCTGAGCGGAAAGGTCGAGGTGGATCACGATACGTCACGGCGCCTGTTCACGCTGCTTTGTGTCCTGCATGTGCGCGGGTGAGGGGCTATGGCTGCCGATCTTCCAGGAGCCGTACTTTTCGCCTGTACGGAAAATTCCATTCGCTCCCCAATTGCCGAAGCGATCCTGAAGCACCTGCTGGGACACAAGATTTATGTGGATTCCGCCGGAATTCGGGCCGGGGAAGTGGATGGGTTTGCCATTGCCGTTCTGGACGAGATGGGGATCGATCTCTCACGCCATCGAAGCAAAACCTTCGATGATCTGCAGGACAGTTCCTTCGACTTGATCGTGTCACTGTCGCCGGAAGCCCAGCATGCTGCCATCGAAATGACCCGAACCATGGCCTGCGATGTGGAGTTCTGGAACACCTTCGATCCCTCCCTGACCGAAGGCAATCGTGAAATCCAGCTCCAGGCCTATCGGGACGTACGCGACCAGCTTATGGAACGCATCAGGGCGCGTTTCCCGGAAGACCTGAAACCTGAGGTTTGAAGCCCTTTCCGGCCGGTTTCATCAGTTCTGGTTGAAGCGGCCTCCTGGCCGATACCGATCCAGGTAGGTTGGGATAATGACTTCGGCCGAATGTTTTTCGATGCCAAGGTCTTCCAGTGTCAGAGCGTCCTTCGAGACGATATTGTCGTTTTTCAGAAGTTCGACCTGATCGGCGGTTATGGGCGCAAATGGCAGCAACTGCGCAACACTGCCCATGATCTTGGCCATGCCAAAGGGAACCGGGACAAGCAGGCGCTTGCGCCGGATTGTCTTGAGCATCAGCTCCATCAGTTCCTTGAAGCTGTAGGTCCTGGGGCCGCCAAGCTCGTAGGTTTTGCCGTGGCACTTGGTGTCCTGCAGGGTCTGGACGGCTGCATCAGCCACATCCCCGACATAAACAGGCTGAAACTTGGTGTGACCGCCGCCAATCAATGGCAGGAAGGGTGACATGCGCGACATGACCGCAAAGCGGTTGAAGAAATCGTCTTCGGGGCCGAATACGACGGACGGCCTTAGAATGACCGCATCTGGCAAGGCACTTCGAACGGCTTCCTCGCCTGCCGCCTTGGAGCGCGCATATTCCGAGGTGGAGTCTTTGTCTGCCCCGATGGCGGAAAGTTGTACGAAAGATGTGATTCCCAGGCTGGCGGCGGTTTCCGCAATCTTCCGTGCCCCTTCGTTTTGCAGGTTTGCGAAGCTCTGGCTGCCACTTTCCTGCATGATGCCGACAAGGTTTATTGCGGCGTCCGCCCCTTCCAGGGCTGTACGAATAGCAGAGGGGTTGTTCAGGTCGCATGGGATCGGAACGATTTGTCCGACATTCCCCAGGGGTTTCAGGAACTGGGCACGCTGAGGCCTGCGGACGGCAACACGGATTGTCCAGCCCTCATCGGCCAGACGCTCAACTATGTAGCGCCCGATGAACCCCGAGCCGCCGAAGATCGTCACTGTACCCTGTTGCATCAAGTCCTCCTGCACCCTTTACTTCAACCGGCCGCCCTGCCGATTGGCTGCTACTCGAGTCGCGCGGTTATATAGCATTTCTGCTCCGCAAAGTTGACACCTGCCGGGCGGGCAGTATCTTTGCGCATACACGCCCAAGCCATACGCTTACACGTTCCTGTTGGAAAGCCGATCTTGACTGTCACCCTGCATCTTAACGATTTACCCGAGGATTTCGAGGCCACTGGCGATAGCCTGGCTGTTGACTGCGAGACCATGGGGTTGAATCTGCAACGCGACCGCCTTTGCCTCCTACAGCTTTCAACCGGTGACGGCACGGCCCATCTCGTCCAGTTTCGTGACAGCTATGAAGCGCCCAGACTGAAGACGCTGCTGGCCGACAGGAGCATCACGAAGCTGTTTCATTTCGGGCGCTTCGACATTGCGGCCATAGAGCGTTATCTCGGCGTTTCCTGCGATCCCGTCTATTGCACCAAGATCGCCTCGAAGCTGGTGCGTACCTTTACGGATCGTCACGGCCTGAAAGACCTTTGCGGCGAACTCCTGAATGTAACGATTTCGAAGCAGCAGCAGTCGTCCGACTGGGGCGCGTCAGAACTGAGTGAAGAGCAGCTGCGCTATGCTGCCTCCGATGTTCTGTACCTTCATGCGCTGCGCGAGCGCCTGGATGTCATGCTGGCCCGGGAAAACAGACAGGAGCTTGCCCAGGCCTGTTTCAACTTTCTTCCCCAGCGCGCACGCCTGGATCTGGCCGGTTGGAACGAGGTCGATATCTTCGCTCACTAGTCCAGCGAGCCGCACTTCTCCGCTGCGACGATAGGCCGGTCTTACCGTTGCCGTTTTTTTCTGCTTTAAAGCACTGGGTTTCTATATCATCTGCCCATGTATTATTAGGTTGCTGCCGGATACTCTGGCGCACTCGTAAACACAGGACCGCAGTTTCGACATGGATGCACAGGCAAATTACAAGGCCCAGACTGCAAAGACCCCTGAACAGAACGATATCCGGGCTGCGCGCCGGGCACTCGCCACGGAGAGCGAGGGGCTCACGGCATTGTCGGATTCCCTTGGCGCGGAATTCATCGAAGCCCTGGACCGCCTGGAAAGGGTCGAAGGACGGGTCATCGTCACGGGCATGGGAAAGAGTGGCCACATAGGCTGCAAGATTGCCGCAACCTTGGCGTCGACGGGGACACCCTCTCAGTTCGTCCATCCAGCTGAGGCCAGCCACGGTGATCTAGGCATGGTGGCCAGGGGCGACGCCATCATTGCCCTGTCCAACTCAGGGAACACGCCCGAACTGGCCGCAATCGTTTCCTATAGCCGGCGCTTCAATATTCCCCTGATTGCCATAACCAGTCGTCGGAAAAGCGTTCTGGGTGAGGCGGCGGACACGGTCCTGTTGCTGCCTCCGGTGGATGAAGCCTGCCCCATGGGGCTGGCGCCCACGACCTCGACAACAATGGCTCTGGCGCTTGGGGATGCACTGGCAATTGCCCTGCTGGAACGGCGCGGCTTTTCGCCGGAGGATTTTCAGGTCTTTCATCCAGGCGGGTCTTTGGGAAAGAAGCTTGTACGGGTCTCCGATATCATGCATGGCCCAGGTGAATTGCCGCTTTGCCAACCGGAAAGCTCCATGAAGGAAGCCATCATCACGATGAGCGCCATGACCTTTGGCTGTGTCGGCGTGGTGGATGAAGCCGGTGAACTGATTGGCATCATTACCGATGGTGACTTGCGGCGCCATATCGACTCCAACCTTCTGGAACAGTCGGCAGGCGACGTCATGACCGCGGGGCCCCTGACAATCCGTGCCGGCGCCCTGGCTGTCGAGGCCTTGCGGTTGATGCATGCTCACAAGATTACCAGTCTTTTCGTTGTGGAAGAAGGTAGGCCCATTGGTTTCCTTCGCATGCACGACCTGTTGCGTGAAGGTGTCGCCTGAGCCGAGATGAAGACAAATAACAGTGAAGAGGACCGCAAGGTAAGACCACCGACCGCTCATTCCCGAAACAGGAAGGTGATGGGGTGGTTGCGGGTGATTCTTCCGACTGTTGCCGTGTTGTCCATCGGTCTGGTCTTCTTTTGGCCCCAGATCCAGGAGAAATCCGGTGATTTTGGCCTGAAGAGCAGCGACAGGCGCGATTCCGAGACATCTGCCTCACGTTTGATCGGCCCCAGGTTTGAAGGAGTCGACCAAAAGGGGCGACCCTATAACCTAACGGCCAACACCGCCAACTACGCTTCGGGAAGCAAGCGTTATGTCAAGCTGGATAATCCCAAGGGGGATCTGTTCGAACAGGATGGCAGCTGGGTTCGCCTGACCGCATTGTCGGGAATGTACGACCGCCAGGCCGAGGACATGGACCTGCAGGGCAACGTGAACCTGAGCAATGATGAAGGTTTCGAGATCATGACATCATCGGCCTACTTGGAGCTGTCACAGGGCCGGGCGGAAGGCCACGAACCCGTGAACGGGCTTGGGCCAGGCGGTCATATAATCTCCCAGGGCTTCCGGCTGGAGGATGAAGGCCGAGTGATATACTTTACCGGAGAAAGCAAGCTGACTCTCTTTGACGAAAAGAAACAAGAAGAGAGCAGTACAACGCCGGAACAGGGGGGGGACCAAGAACAATGAGCTTACGGCTTTTCCTGGCAGGAGGCCTGCTGGCTTCGGCCATGTTGCTTACGAGCTTTGCTGCGGCGCAGGAAATGAATGTCGAGCAAGGCGATTCAACAATACAGGTCAGGGCAAGCGACGGTATCGAATGGCATCGCGATCGACAGGTCTATATCGCCATCGGCGATGCCGTGGCCGTGCGCGAGGACCTGACGGTCTATGCTGATCGGCTGCTGGCCCACTATCGCAGCGAGGAAGACCGGGAAGACATATACAAGGTCGAGGCTGTCGGCCAGGTGCGGATTGTCACGGAGAATGACGAAGAGATATTCGGTGACCATGCCATTTATCTTCTGGAAGAGGGAGCCTTGGAGGTTACCGGTGACGACCTGCTGTATGAGAGTGCCGAAGAGAAGGTTACGGCAGAGGACAGCCTGGAATATTACGAGAATGCTGAAGCAGAAGGCCCCATGGCCATTGCCCGCGGCAATGCGTTCGTTGACCGTGCAAACGGGGACCAGATTCGCGGTGATGTCATAACGGCCCGATTCCGGGAAAACGACGCCGGCGATTCAGAGATGTACGAGACTGAATCGGTGGGCAATGTCGAGGTTGAGAACGATAGAGTATTCGCCAGCGGCAATCAGGGCATATATTATGCACATGATGAGACCGCGACTCTGGAAGGCAATGTGAAGATCACGCGCGGCAACAACCAACTCAACGGAGATCGCGCCGAGATCGATTTACGCTCTGGCGTCAGCCGCCTTCTGTCCACTGAGGGCCAGGGTGTAAGTGGTTTGATCTCGCCCAACGACGATGAAGACTCCGGATCCACCGGGGACAGCAGCAACGCCCCGGAAAGCCAATGAACGATTCAGGCAAGGTCGTCGACGCAACGCAGGAGATAGCGCGGCTGGTTCCCCAGCACAGGGGGCTGGAGGCCGTCAGCATCGGCAAGAGCTTCAACAAGCGTGTTGTCCTCAAAGACATCTCTATCCGCCTGCGCCGCGGTGAGGCGGTAGGTTTGCTTGGGCCCAACGGTGCGGGCAAGACGACGTCCTTCTACATCATCACGGGGCTGCTTGCCCCGGATACGGGTTATATTGCGCTGGACGGCGAGGATATAACCGACCTGCCCATGTACCGCAGGGCCAGGCTGGGCATTGGCTATCTGCCGCAGGAAGCATCGATCTTTCGTGGTTTGAGCGTGGAGGAGAACATCCGCGCCGTCCTGGAAGTCGTGGAGAAGGACAGGGCGCGTCAGCGGCAGTTACTGGAATCCCTCTTGGACGAGTTTTCCATCACGCACCTGCGACGTTCCCCTGCAGTCTCTCTTTCAGGCGGCGAGCGGCGGCGTTGCGAAATAGCCAGAGCACTGGCTGCACAGCCGCAATTCATCCTGCTTGACGAACCGCTTGCCGGCATTGATCCGATCGCTGTGAATGATATTCGTGAATTGGTGATTCATCTGAAGGACAGGGGCATCGGCGTCCTGATTACCGATCACAACGTTCGCGAGACACTGGAGATCGTTGACCGTGCCTATATCATCCATGATGGACGTGTGCTGATGGAGGGTGCTCCGTCCGAGATCGTCGCCCACGAAGAGGTGCGGCGCGTTTACCTGGGTGAAAGGTTCAGCCTTTAGGCTTTCTGCTATGGCTGTCTCTCAGCGACTAGAGCTGCGTCAGTCCCAATCGCTTGTCATGACGCCGCAATTGCAGCAGGCGATCAAACTGCTGCAATTCTCCAGCCAGGAGTTGGCTGAGTTCGTCGAGCGCGAACTTGAGCAGAATCCCTTGCTGGAGCGTCGGGAAGGTGATGAGGACCAGGCATCTGTCGGGGGCATCGATGCGCCCGCCAGGGGGGCTGTTGCCGGTCGTGAAGAGGCGGCCGATGCAGGGGACTCCGCTTCCGAAAATGAAGCTGACAGCTTTGACCACTCGCTGTCGGACGAATTGTCTTCTGCTGGCGATGGACCATTGGATGCAGTCTACGAGTATGACGACAACAGCCCTTCGGACGATTGGGAAGCAGCCGACAACTGGTCGCACTCCACGGCAGGTTCGAACAGCGGTGGAGGGTTCGAGGACGAGGGCCGCGGATTGGACGAAAGCCTGGCTGCGGAACGCTCTTTTCGAGAAACTCTGCTCGACCAGGTTCATCTGACTCTTGCCGCGCCCGAGGATCAGCTGATTGCCTCCTTTCTTGTTGATGGTCTGGATGATGCCGGATATCTGCAGGTCGATTTGAACGAGGCGACTGAACAGTTGGGCTGCAGTCGGGAGAAGCTGGAAGCCGTCTTGCTGATTCTTCAGGGATTCGAGCCGGCTGGACTCTTTGCTCGTGACCTCAAGGAATGCCTGAAACTGCAGCTGCTTGACCAGGATCGCTTTGATCCGGCCATGGAGGCACTTCTCGATAACCTGGAGCTTCTGGCCGGTCACGATTACCGGAAACTGCAACAACTTTGTGGCGTGGACGAAGAAGATTTTTCCGAGATGCTGGCAGAGTTGCGCCGCCTGAATCCGAAGCCGGCCTTGCTACACAATACCAGGCCGGCTGAACCGGTGGTCCCCGATATCCTGATGCGCCTGCGACCCGATGGAAGCTGGCATTTGGAGCTTAATCCCGAGACGTTGCCGCGCGTACTCGTCAATCGAGCCGATTACAACAGGATCGTCACACGGTGTCGGGATCGTCAGGAGAAGGATTTCGTGAATGAACAGTTTCAGGCAGCGAACTGGCTTGTCCGTTCCCTTCATCAACGTGCGAACACGATTCTGCGGGTAAGTGAGGAGATTGTAAGACAGCAGGACGGATTTTTCCGCAAGGGAATATCGCATCTGAAGCCTCTGGTGTTGAGAACCGTCGCGGAAGCCGTCGAAATGCATGAATCGACGATCAGCCGTGTCACCAGTAATAAGTACATTGCCACGCCGCGTGGCATATTCGAGCTGCGGTACTTCTTCACGACCTCGATATCTGGAACCGCTGGAAGTGAGCATTCTTCCGAGGCTGTGCGTCACAGGATACGCTCGTTGATCTATGCGGAATCACCCAAGGCAATCCTCAGTGATGATGCAATCGTTGCCGCCCTGCGCGGTGAGAACATTGATATAGCCCGAAGAACAGTTGCCAAGTATCGGGAATCCATGAATATTCCGTCCTCTGTTCAGCGCAGGAAAGAAAAGGCTAGAAGCCATCGATAGGCGTGCATAACCTTCTATCTTGCAGTAAGGGGGGGGC
This sequence comes from Fodinicurvata sediminis DSM 21159, assembly GCF_000420625.1. Taxonomy (NCBI): domain Bacteria; kingdom Pseudomonadati; phylum Pseudomonadota; class Alphaproteobacteria; order Rhodospirillales; family Rhodovibrionaceae; genus Fodinicurvata; species Fodinicurvata sediminis. The sequence goes on from NZ_ATVH01000018.1 coordinate 158,454, forward strand.
TTCCGATATAGTCAGGGAAGGGCCTGTGAAGGGTGGTTTGGTTGCTATTGACTTACCGGCAGGCCACACATATGGTCCGCGCGCTCTCGAGCTGGGCCGTAAATGACACTCGAGCTCACTACTGGGGAACATCTCATGCAGTTGTCGGTTAAAGGTCGGCACATCGATACCGGTGAAGCCTTCCGCCAGCATGCCCAAGATCAATTGAGCACGATCCTGGACAAGTACTTTGGTGATGCCATTGAGGCGAATGTCACCTTGTCAAAGGAATCGCATCTATTCCGTGCCCATGTATCGGCTCACATAGGGCGAGGCATGCTGTTGCAGGCTTCTGGCGAGGCCAATGAGGTCTATCCCGCCTTCGACATGGCGGCAGATCGTCTGGCCAAGCGGCTTCGCCGCTACAAGAGGCGCCTGCGTGATCATAACAACGGCCGGGCCTCTGCTCAGGACGTTCTACCGGCTCAGCAGTATATCCTGGCTCCGGAGCCGGAACCGGAAGACAATGCAGAACCTGCAGGCGAAGATGCGATAGCGGGCGAAGGCGACCAGCCCATCGTGATCGCCGAAATGGAGACGGAGATTCCGGTCTTAACCGTAGGAGAAGCTGTCATGCGCATGGACTTGGCGGATATCCCGGTACTCATGTTCCGTAATCGGGGGCATGAGGGTTTGAACGTGGTCTATCGTCGTAGTGACGGTAACGTCGGATGGATTGATCCACGCGGTAACCGCGAAAGCTAGTATCAGGACAATTTGTTATGGATATCGCCGATATGCTGAACCCCGAAGGGGTTCTTCCAGCATTGCGTGTGACGAGCAAGAAGCAGGCCCTCCAGGAGTTGGCAAGGCGTGCGGCTGACGTCACCGGACAGCCGGAAAGAGCGATCTTCGAGGTACTGGTTGAGCGCGAGCGCCTTGGCACGACAGGTGTCGGCTATGGCATTGCGATTCCCCACGGGAAGCTGTCAGAATTGGACCGTCTACATTGCCTGTTTGCGCGGCTGGAAACACCTGTGGAATTCGATTCCATTGATGAACAGCCCGTGGACCTGATTTGCGTCCTGTTGGCCCCCGAGAAGGCGGGGGCAGATCATCTGAAAGCCCTGGCGCGTGTTTCCCGTCTACTGCGTGACAAGACGATCTGCGACAAGCTGCGCGGCACAGACAGTCGTGACGGTCTCTATGCGATTTTAACGGAATCAGCTGCCAGTCACGCAGCCTGAAGACGGAACTGCTATTTCGCTTACCAGGGGAATGTCCACAGGCTGGGCATTCCCCTGTATCGTTAGGTGGGGCCTTAATGGACGGTCATGGGCTCCATGCCGTTTTGGCGGACGGCAGCACAGGCAACATCGAAATCTGCCATGACTGCGATCTTGGTGCCGTCAGCGGCGAAGATACCAACAGCATCCTGGAAGGGACGTACATAGGCCACGTCATCCACGCCGAACGACAGGAAATCGTCCTGTGTCAGCTGCTTCAGGTCACTGTGGGGCGTATTCTGCATCATAAACATACCTTTCCCTAAGCGGCAGCCCACGCTAATGAGGCGCAGGCTCCTTGATGTCTTCCCACCTACTGTCAGGCGGATTTCTGATCAATGGTCCTGGAGTCCGAACCGTCGGCTGTCTGTTTGCGCTCAATCTTGATGGTTCGAACAACTTCGTCATCTGTCTGGCGTTTCAGCTCGATGTGAAGCAAACCGTTATCCAGGCGTGCTCCCTCGACTTCCATTCCATCGGCCAACATGAAGCTGCGCTGAAACTGGCGCGCGGCAATGCCTCTGTGCAGGAAGGTGCGCTCGCTGTCATCTTCAGCCTGGCGACCGCGGATGGTCAACTGGTTCTTCTCCAACCTGACCTCCAAGTCATCTTCAGAGAATCCAGCGACGGCCAGTGTAATTCTCAGATGGCGCTCGTCCACTTGCTCCACATTGTATGGAGGATAACCGTCGCCACTGGTTTTGTGCATACGGTCTATGGCGCGTTCCAGTTGGTCAAACCCAAGCAGGAGCGGTGAATTCAGGTAGGAAGATTGGCTCATAGGTGCAGCTGCCTCCTCTTCTTGAGCAAGGTTGCTGGTTGTATGGTTCGATAGCGTCCGATTATCGGCACGCCACGAAAAGACCCATTATGGCGCCTTTGTAGAAAGAAATGGTGAATCATTGGGCACCTTCAAGTGGGATGCCGCTGCTTTTATGCCCCTGCACGATTACATATACGACATATAGTGCCGCGACTGTGCTTGACCCTTGCTTATAGGCTTTCTACCGTAAGGCCAACATTGGACGGTTCCTCGATAGGGGATGAAAGGCAATCCGGTGCGGCCGACCCAAGTCGGGGGCCAAGTCCGGAACTGTTCCAGCACCTGTAAGCGCCTGTCCGCAATCGCGTAGACATCGCGCAAGTCAGTCAGCCTGCCGCCAAAAGATGATTTTCCTGACCTTCCGGACTGTGCCCGGAAGGTTCTGAGCTATTGAACAGTCATTCAGGCCGGCCGGCCTGCAACACGGGGGACATGATGAACCACACAACCATTCTCAGATTCACACGCTTTGCAGCCGCTTTTCTGCCAGCAGCTCTTCTCGCCTCGGCGGCTGCGGCACACCCGGGCCATGAGACGCATGCAGGTGCGACCTTCCTGGGCGGTCTTGCTCATCCCGTGACGGGTCTTGACCACCTTCTGGCCATGGTAGCGGTCGGTGTCTGGGCCTACGCACTGGGTGGCCGCGCGCTTTGGGTTGTACCGAGCATCTTCGTGATGGCGATGGCCGTGGCCGGCGCTGCCGGTCTTGCCGGTTGGCAGTTCGCCCTGGCTGAAAGCGGTATTGCGCTATCGGTACTGGTCCTCGGTGTCCTGATTGCGGCGACAGTGCGCGTGCGTTGGGAAATCGGAGCCGCCATGGTGGGCCTCTTTGCTGTTTTCCATGGCTATGCACATGGTGTGGAAATGCCCGCCAGTGGCTCGCCAATCGCCTATGTTACCGGCTTTCTGATGGCGACAGCACTCCTTCATGCGGCAGGCGTTGGACTTGGTGTTCTGGCGGGTCGGCTGGCCTATACGCCAGCTGTGCGTGTGGCAGGAGGTGCCATGGCCGTGGCTGGGGCCTGGATGCTTGGCGGCGGGTATATTTGAGCGTACGCAATACATGAGCCCGACACGATAAAGAAGGCAGGAGAGTAAGTATGGCCGAGCGCCTGGGATTAATGGTTTGTGGTCACGGGAGTCGTGATGAGCATGCCGTGGCGGAGTTTGCCAGCTTGGCGGAGCACATGCGCCAGCGCTTTACCGATTGGCCTGTTGACTATGGCTATCTGGAGTTTGCGCGTCCCGTGATCCGTGATGGGCTGGACAAGCTGCGCGAACAGCAGGTGAATCGCATCCTGGCCGTGCCTGGCATGTTGTTTGCGGCTGGCCATGCCAAGAACGACATACCCTCGGTGCTCAACACCTACCAGGCGCAGCATCCTGGCCTCGAGATCAACTATGGTCGCGAACTGGGTATAGATCTGAAGATGCTGCAAGCCGCCGGCGACCGAATCCAGGAAGCCCTGGATGGTGTGAACGAGACGGTTCCTCGTCATGATACGCTTCTGGTCGTTGTCGGACGCGGCGCATCGGATCCGGATGCCAATTCCAACGTCGCAAAGGTCACCCGCATGTTGTGGGAAGGCCTGGGCTTCGGCTGGGCAGAGACCTGTTACTCCGGGGTTACCTTCCCGCTGGTGGAGCCGGGCCTCGAGCACGCAGCCCGCCTTGGCTTCAAGCGTATCGTGGTCTTTCCCTATTTCCTTTTCACGGGCGTGCTGGTCAGGCGAATCTATGAGCATACCGACCGTGTTGCGGCGCGACATCCGGACATCGAGTTCATAAAGGCGCCTTACCTGAATGATCATCCCCGCGTGCTGGATACCATGGCTGCACGTGTCGAGGAGATCCTGGAAGGCACGAACAACATGAACTGCCAGATGTGCAAATACCGTGAACAGGTGCTGGGATTCGAAGCGGAAGTCGGGCTGCCCCAGGAGAGCCACCATCACCATGTCGAGGGCATCGGCTCCGGGCAGGAGGAACATGCCCATGGCCATTCCCATGGGTCACACTCTCACGGGCACGAACATGGGCATGATCACAGCCATAGCCACAGCCACCATCACCCCTATCCGCATGCAGATCATCCTCTTGGGCCGCGCACCCTGAAGGAAAATGCGGGAGGCGGTCAGCAGGGTGGATGAACATGCCGCAGAGAGATTACCTGCGTGATCCGGCGGCCATCTACCAGAAGTCTTTCGAGACGGTTCGGCAGGAAGCTGTGCTCGCGCATCTTCCGACGAGCGTCCACGGCCTCGTCGTGCGGATGATCCATGCCTGTGGGATGGTGGACATAGCAGAGGATATCCGTGTCGAGGGAAATGCGGCTGCTGCCGGTGCCAGCGCACTGCGTTCGGGAAAGCCGGTCCTGGTGGATTGCGAGATGCTGGCACACGGCATCATTGGCTCCAGGCTGCCTGCTGGCAACAAGGTTGTGTGCAGCCTGAATGACCCATCCGTTCCGACCTTGGCAGGTCAGCAGCAAACAACGCGTTCGGCGGCAGCTGTCGAGCTTTGGGGATCGCAGCTGGATGGGGCAGTCGTTGCCATTGGGAATGCACCGACAGCTCTGTTTCGTCTGATTGAATTGCTGGAGGAGGGAGCGCCCCAACCGGCCGCGATTATTGCTGCCCCCGTTGGTTTTGTCGGGGCGGTCGAGTCCAAGCAGGCGCTTGTTGATGCATCACTGGGCATACCCTTTGTAACCTTGTTGGGGCGTCGCGGGGGCAGCGCAATTACAGCCGCAGGCGTGAATGCATTGGCAGGGGAATGGACGCAATGACTCGCTGGCTTTCCATCGTGGGCATTGGTGAGGATGGCCTTTCGGGCCTGGGAGAGCAGGCAAGGCACCTGATCGATCAAGCCGAAGTCTTGATAGGGGGGGAGCGGCATCTGTCCATGCTGCCTGAAGATGGCCGTGAGCGTTTGACCTGGCCCTCACCTCTCAGCCGTTTGGTGGCGGAGATCGAGGCTCGGCGCGGCCAGTCCGTGTGCGTTGTGGCGACAGGCGATCCCTTCTGCTTCGGCATCGGGACGACCCTGGCGCGACGCATCCCCATGATGGAGATGCAGGTGGTTCCGGCGCCATCTGCCTTCTCGCTTGCCTGTGCACAGCTGGGTTGGTCCTTGCCCGAAGTGAGTCTTCTCACACTTCATGGCCGGCCCACCAGCCTCCTCATTCCGGCACTTCAGCCAGATGCCCGCCTCATGGTTCTAAGCGACAGCCGCAGGACTCCTGCCGAAGTTGCGTCTCTGTTGTGTGAGAAGGGGTTTGGGGCGAGTGAGCTGCATGTCCTGGAGCATTTGGGCGGGCCCAGGCAGCGTGTTCTGCACCTGCGCGCCGACCAGGAGGATTTCCCTGAGTTCGCCGATTTTAATACCATTGCAGTGGTCTGTCGGGCCGGCACTGAAACTGAAATCCTGCCCAGGGTTCCGGGGTTGCCCGATACTGCCTTCCATCACGATGGCCAGCTGACAAAGCGGGAGGTTCGTGCGGTTACGCTGTCGGCTCTCATGCCGGGGCCAGATCAGGTTCTTTGGGATGTTGGAGCCGGGTCCGGTTCGGTGGCTGTCGAGTGGATGCGAACAACTCCCACCACGCGCGCCGTGGCCATCGAGCGCCAGGCTGCGCGTTGCGAGATGATAGCCAGCAATGCAGCACGACTGGGTGTCCCTTACCTGAAGCTGGTTCCAGGAGAGGCGCCATCCTGCCTGTCGGATTTGCCAGCGCCAGACGCCATTTTCATCGGTGGCGGTATCAATGGGGAAGGGCTTTTCGAGGCTTGCTGGCAGGCCTTGAAGCCAGGTGGTCGACTGGTCGCCAATGCTGTGACGCTGGAGGGAGAGGCGCGCCTGGCCGGCTTGCAGGCTGAGTACGGGGGAGAGCTGCGCCGGCTGTCCGTGTCACGTTCAGAGTCTGTTGGCCCGTTCCGGGGGTGGCGGCCCGCCATGCCGGTCACTCAGTTTGCCTTGGTCAAACCCAGAGGCGAAGCCTGATGGCCGGGAAGCTTTATGGTCTTGGTCTTGGCCCGGGGGATCCCGAACTGCTTACGCTGAAGGCGCATCGGATTCTGACAAGCAGCCCTGTCGTTGCCTATCCGGCTCTGGAGGATGGAGACAGTTTCGCCCGTTCGATCGTGGCGGCGTATCTGTCCGACAGGCAGAAAGAGATTGTCATACGAATCCCCATGACAGTTGAGCGCGCCCCTGCCCAGCAGGCGTATGACCGCGCCAGTCTGGAGTTGGCGCAAGAGCTGGACGAGGGGCGGGATGTAGCTGTGCTCTGTGAAGGGGATCCCTTCTTCTACGGCTCTTTCATGTATCTCTTCGGCCGTCTTGCCGAACGCTATTCAACGTCCGTTGTTCCGGGCGTGACCTCCCTGACGGCCTGCTCTGCTGCAGCCTGTGCGCCTCTGGCAGCCCGGAACGATACCCTGGCGGTCCTGCCAGCCCCGCTCTCGGATGAACAGCTGGAATCCAGGTTAAGGAGCTTCGATGCTGTGGCCATCATCAAGCCTGGTCGACATTTCGGCAGGATTCACGCCTTGCTGGATCGCATGGAGCTGCTCGATGAGGCGCACTATGTGGAGCGGGCGACACTCGCAAACCAAAGGATACTCAAGATGCGCGATGTACCGGATGACACTGTGCCCTATTTCTCGATGATCCTGGTGCATCAGCGTGGGGATGCCTGGAGATGATGGAAGCCATTCCCGGTAATGCGGCCCTTTTGACCCTGACTGGCAGGGGCGCTGAACTGGCACGCCGTCTGCAGCGCGAGCTGCCAGGCAGTACGGTCCACGGACTGACAGGGCGGGTCGAGGATTGTGACCATGCCTTTTCGGACACGGGCGCGGAACTGGCCGAAATTTTTGCACAGGGGCGCCCAATCATAGGTATCTGTGCTTCCGGCATCCTGATCCGCTTTCTAGGGCCATTGCTTTCTGACAAGGGAACCGAGCCGCCGGTCCTTTCTCTGGCAGAGGATGCAAGCTCGGTTGTGCCTTTGTTGGGAGGGCATCACGGTGCCAATCGCCTGGCCCGCATCCTTGCTGATCTGTTGGAGGGACATGCCGCAATTACCACGGCCGGTGATCTGAACTACGACACGGCTCTGGATGAGCCGCCGACTGGCTGGCGTCTTGGCAATCCCAAGGATATCAAGGCCTTTACTTCAGCACTGATGCGCGGAGAAAAAATATTTAAAAACAGTTTATTGCCGGGCTTCCTTAAGAATATACCTCAGTCCCATGACGGGGCGCTCAAAATTGCGCTTGGGCCATCCGTTCATCAAGGGGGTGAAGCCTGCCTGGTCTATCATCCTGCGGTGTTGGCGCTTGGTGTGGGCTGTGAGCGGGATTGCCCGCCGGAAGAACTTGAAAAACTGGTTGAAGAAACGCTCCGAGACGCAGGCCTGGCACCGGAAGCCGTTGCTTTGGTGGCCAGTGTGGATCTCAAGATGGACGAGGTCGCCGTTCATCACATGGCGCGCCACCTGGGTGTGCCGGCCCGTTTCTTCACACCTGACAGGTTGGAAACGGAAACGCCTCGCTTGGCCAATCCATCGAAGCTGGTGTTCCAGGAAGTGGGCTGCCACGGCGTGGCCGAGGCTGCCGCGCTGGCAGCGGCCGGGTCACAGGGGACGCTGGTGGTCACCAAGCACAAAAGCCGTGGTGCAACCTGTGCAGTGGCCCGGGCGATAGACATTATCGACCCCCAGGCCATGGGTGTGGCGCGCGGGCGGCTGTCCGTCGTAGGTATTGGACCAGGCCGCGCGGACTGGCGCACGCCAGAGGTTACCCGCATGATTTCTCAGGCGGAGGACCTTGTCGGCTATGGCCTTTATCTGGATCTCCTCGGACCACTGGCGCAAGGAAAGACACACCATGTCTATGACCTGGGCCAGGAGGAAGTGCGCGTGAAAGCCGCACTGGACCTGGCGGCCGAGGGGCGCAATGTGGCGCTGGTTTCCTCCGGGGATATCGGAATCTATGCCATGGCGACGCTGGTTTTCGAGCTGCTTGAGCGCCGGGATAACCCGAATTGGGCGCGCATCGAGATCGAGGTGGCTCCAGGCGTGTCGGCTTTCCAGGCCATGGGCGCGCGGATAGGGGCTCCCTTTGGGCATGATTTCTGCTGCATCTCCCTGTCAGACCTGTTGACCCCCTGGGATGCCATCGAGCGGCGCCTGGAAGCGGCGGCGGCAGGAGATTTCGTCATCGCTTTCTACAACCCGGTGTCGCGTCGTCGGCGCCACCAACTGGCCCGGGCCAAGGAAATCCTGCTTCAGAAGCGGCCCGAAGACACCCCTGTTGTATTGGGCAGTAACCTGGGCCGCCAAGGTGAGCAATTGAGCGTGATTCGTCTTGCCGACCTGGAAGTCGATGACGTGGACATGCTGACTACGGTGCTGGTCGGAAGTTCGCAAAGTCGCGCAATACCTCGTTCCGGCGGGGGGCATTGGGTTTACACACCACGCGGGTATGCCGCCAAGAACGACAGGATGGAGACGGCATCATGACAGTACACTTCATTGGGGCCGGACCTGGTGCACCGGACCTGATCACGCTACGTGGCCTGAATCTGATTCGGCGCTGTCCCGTTTGCCTCTATGCAGGATCGCTCGTACCTGCCGAAGTCGTAGCGGAAGCACCGGAAGGCGCCGTTGTGGAAGATACGGCATCCATGACGTTGGAAGACATCATCTCACGCATTCAGGCGGCCCACGAGCGCGGAGAGGATGTGGCGCGCGTGCATTCCGGTGACCCCTCAATCTATGGGGCAATCGGGGAGCAGATTCGCAAACTGGAGGAACTGGACATTCCTTTCCGGATTGTGCCTGGTGTTCCTGCTTTCGCGGCGGCGGCTGCGGAAATTGGGCGAGAGTTGACCCTTCCCGAGATCAGCCAGACGGTAATTCTGACGCGCACGGCCATGAAGTCATCGTCCATGCCGGAGGGAGAGGATCTTGAAATCCTGGGGCGGAGCGGGGCAACACTTGCCATCCATCTCTCCGTACGCAACCTGCGTATCCTGCGTGAGAAACTCGTGCCCCATTATGGGGAGGATTGTCCCGTGGTTGTGGCCTATCGCGCGAGCTGGCCGGATGAGCTTTATATCCATGGAACACTTGCGGATATCCAGGCGAAGGTGAGGGCTGCCAAGATCACACGTACGGCCTTGATTCTGGTGGGGCCAGTGCTTGAACCAGGGCGCTTTCGGGACAGCGCGCTCTATGACGCGGATCATGTGCATGTCCTGCGCCCGCACAGAAAAAAGGTCAGCGGATGATTTCGCCGATCCAGTCCAGCGCCTCCGTTACTGAACGGGCCAAGGCTCCGGGCGGAACGGGGGGGCGTTCTACCATGATGATCGGAAGCGCCAAGGCGCGTGCCGCCTGGATCTTTGCATACGATGCGGAACCGCCGCTGTTCTTGCTGACAAGGCAGTCGATCGCATGTTCGCGCAACAAAGCCTGTTCTTCCTCGAATCGGAAGGGACCGCGCTGGGCGATGACACTATACCTTGCCAGGGGCAGGGGATCTTCCGGTGAGTCGACAAGCCGGATCAGGTATTCCACATCCCTGCGCTGCGTGAAGGGTTCCAGTTCCTGGCGACCTGTGGCCAGGAAGGCCTTGCAATCACGCGGCAAGACTTGGGCGGCTTGCTGGAGGGATGGAACAGAGATCCATCGATCCTCTTTTTCGGCCTGCCAGGCTGGACGCAAAAGTTTGATGCGTGGAACGCCAGCCAGTCCGGCGGCACGCTCGGCATGGACCGGCATTCTGAGCGCGAAAGGATGTGTTGCATCGACGAGAAGGTTGACCTGCTCGCCTTGCAGGTATCGGACAAGGCCGGAACTGCCGCCGAAACCGCCAATACGCACCTCTCCTGGCAAGCTTGCCGGATTGCGGGTGCGGCCGGCCAGCGACGTGATGATGCGCCAGTCGGTTTCCTGTGTCAGGTGGCGGGCCAGTTCTGCGGCTTCCTGTGTGCCTCCCAGAATCAGTAAACTAGGCATGGCTGCGTCCGACGATCTGTCCCTTTCGGTCAACCACGACAATATCCACTTCGCAGGGCGCCTCTCTCAGGGCGGCCTTGGCCGTTTGTCGGGCTTTTTCGGCAACTCTTGGCGCTATGGGCAGATCATGCGTGGTGGCGAGGGCCAGAACCTGACCTGCCGTGTTGGCCTGTCGTACCTGATCGAGGATGTCCGACGAAGCCCCAAGCTCAGCCATTTCGGCTGCCAACCAGTTGAAGTCGACCTGACTGCGCCCGGAATGAAGGTCCAGAAAGCCCTGGGCCAGCTTCACGAGCTTTGCGAAGCCACCCCCAATGGTGACATATGGAATCGGTTGACGTCGCAGATACTTCAGCATGCCGCCGGCAAAGTCCCCCATGTCGAGCATGGCGTGGTCCGGCAGCTCATAGAGCTGTTGCACGGTCTGTTCCGAGGTCGAGCCGGTACAGCCGGCAACGCGCTGGAGCCCTTTCGCATGCGCTACGTCGATTCCACGATGGATCGAATGAATCCAGGCAGCGCAGGAAAAGGGATGGACGACCCCGGTCGTTCCCAGAATCGAGAGGCCACCCAGTATGCCAAGGCGGGGATTCCAGGTCTTTGCTGCGAGTTGCTCACCTTCAGGAATCGATATCTCGATTTCCAGGGCAGGGGACTCCAGTCCTGTGGCTTCCTGTACGACGGCTGTCATGAGTTGTCGGGGAATCGGGTTGATTGCCGCTTCCCCCACAGGAACGGGCAGCCCTTCAAGCGTGATCGTGCCCACGCCGGGGCCGGCACGAAAGACTATGCCACTTTGAGCAGGTCTGGGCCGCACGGTCGATATGATGAGAGCGCCGTGCGTGACGTCGGGATCGTCACCGGCATCCTTGATGATGCCGGCTGCCGCGCAGGTTGCTTGCCGGCTCTCATAGGCGAGTGGGAAGGAGGGAGTCTCTCCCTTTGGCAGCGTGATCTGGACAGGGTCGGGAAAATGGCCGTCGAACAGAGCCGTGCAGGCCGCCTTTGTGGCAGCGGTGGCGCAGGCTCCCGTCGTCCATCCGCGCCGCAACGTTCCTTCCGGTTTACGAGTCATTCTGGATTTATAGGTGCATCGGCTGATCGAGACCAGATGCAACATGGCTTTGCAGGTGAAGGAGTTCGAAATGCTTGAAGGTCTTCCAATGCCCGATTTCGAACCAGGGTGGGTGTGGCTGGCCGGAGCCGGACCGGGCGACCCTGCCTTGTTGACCCTGGCAAGTGTTCACGCACTCCGTTCAGCGGATGCGATCATTTACGATGCCTTGGTTGGAAAGGATATTCTCTCCCTGGCGGGGGACGATACGCTTCTGGAATATGCGGGCAAGCGTGGCGGCAAACCTTCTTCCAAGCAGGTTGATATCACGCTGCGCATTATCGAACTGGCCAGAGAGAATAAACGTGTCCTGCGTTTGAAGGGGGGAGATCCCTTTGTGTTCGGGCGCGGTGGTGAAGAGGCGCTTGCTCTGGTTGATGCAGGAATACCCTTTCGCATCATCCCAGGAATTTCGGCCGGAATAGGCGGTCTGGCCTATGCAGGCATACCGGTCACGCACCGGGATACCAACAGTCTTGTGACCTTTCTGACCGGGCATGATGCAACAGGGCTGACCCCGAGTGCGATCGACTGGAAGGCTGTGGCAAAGTCCTCGCCTGTGATTGTCATGTATATGGCCTTGAAGCATCTGGCTGAAATACGCGAACGCTTGCTGGAAGGGGGAAGAAGTGCGGATGAGCCCCTGGCCATCATAAGTCAGGCCACCCTGTCGGATCAGCAGGTCCTGGAAACCACCTTGGGCGAAGCACCCAAGGCTCTTGAGGAATCGGGGATTCAACCTCCGGCCATGGTGGTGCTTGGTGAGGTGGTGCGGCTTCGCGCGGCCATGGACTGGGTGGGCGCTCTCTCTGGCCGCAAGCTGCAGGCTGATCCTCTGGGTATGCGGCAGACGAGTGATGCCGGTTGAACCGCGCGGGCTGGTCATAGCGGCAACGGCCTCGGGCTCGGGCAAGACTACGCTGACACTTGGTTTGCTGCGCGCATTGCGCCGACGCGGATTTCGTGTTTCCGGGACCAAGGTTGGTCCGGATTATATAGATCCCGCTTTTCACGCACAGGCGACAGGCCAGACTGCATATAATATGGACCCCTGGGCCATGTCGCTGGGTTTGCAGAGACAGCTTTTCAGACAGGCCGGTAAGGATAGTGAGCTGGTCCTGGTAGAAGGCGTGATGGGTCTTTTCGATGCCGCTTCCAGCGGTGTTGGCTCCACTGCGGATGTGGCAGTACAATTGGGACTGCCGATTATTCTGGTTGTTGATGTGCGTGGCCAGGCCCAATCGGTCGCAGCATTGGTGGAAGGGTTTCGCGGGCACAGGCCGGAATTGACGCTGGGCGGACTTGTGTTGAACCGCGTCGGCTCCAGTTTTCACATGGACATGCTGCGCAGTGCGCTCGAGCCTCTGGGCGTTCCGTTGCTTGGAGGCATTCCCCGCGATGAAGACCTCAAGTTGCCGAACCGGCATCTTGGGTTGGTCCAGGCCGGGGAGCACAAGGATCTGGAAGCCTTCCTGGAAAGAGCGGCCGATCGCATGGAGCAGCATCTGGATCTGGAAGCGCTTCTACAGAATGCCGCACCTGCAAGGGGGCAAGGAACCGAGGAGGTTTCCTCCCGGGATCTGCCGGACCCACCTGGTCAGACGGTTTCCGTTGCGCGTGACGCCTGCTTTTCATTCTTGTACCCGCATTTGCTTCACCATTGGCGAAAGGCGGGTGCCGAGTTGCACTTTTTCTCGCCACTGGAAAATGAGCCCCCCAGGTGGGACGCTGACGCAATCTACCTTCCGGGAGGTTATCCCGAGCTTCATGCCGAAGGCCTCAGCCAAGCCAAACGCTTTCGTGCGGGCATGGTAGATGCGGAAGAAAGAGGTGTCTTCATCTACGGGGAATGCGGTGGATATATGACGTTGGGGGATTGCCTGACTGATGACAAGGGACGGGCGTTTCCGATGCTGGGGCTTTTGCCCTTGCACACCTCGTTTGAACGGCCGCGATTGCATCTTGGCTATCGCCAGCTTCGTACCTGTCAGCCCATGCCGTTCTGGAAAACGTCCGGCCATGACCTGGCGGGACATGAATTCCATTACGCAAGCACGGTCGAAAGCGGTCCGGCCGCTTCGCTGTTTCAGGTATGGGATGCACGTGGAGGTCAACGCGCCGATGCAGGGCTTGTCAGAGGCTCGGTTGCCGGGTCTTTTCTGCATCTGATCAGCGGGTATCCTGGGTGAGATTTCATCACTCTGGCTGATCGGGAAATATATAACACTTCATGATTGTTCTTTCTTGAAGATTGTTTCCTTTAAGGTGGCGGGTCAAAATCCAGGCTGACAACGCAAAAGACTCTGTGCCATGCTGACTTCAAAGCCTTGTCCAATCGGCATGTGACCGGTTGTGGAAAGCGAATAATGCAATTATCAAAGCGGCTTTGGATAAGACGTTAACAGGGAGAAGGATAGTTAGGATGCAAACAAGAAAATTGTTGATGAGCTTGGTTCTGGGGAGCGGCCTGGCATTGGCCTCTGCTGCTCAGGCCGAGACCCTGCGCTGGGCCAGTCAGGGTGATGCACTGACCCTGGATCCACATGCCCAGAACGAGGGACCGACCAATACAATGTCCCTTCACCTGCACGACCCCCTTGTGCTGCGGGCCAACGACATGTCGATCGAGCCCGGTCTGGCAACCTCCTGGGAAGCGGTGGAGGAAACCGTCTGGGAATTCAAAATTCGTGAAGGGGTCACCTTCCATGACGGATCTGACTTCACGGCGGAAGACGTGGCCTTTTCGCTGAATCGAGCAGGCACCGAACCGTCGGATTTCCGCAATTACATCTCCTCCATCGAAGAGGTGGAGGTCGTCGATGACACGACGGTCCATATCCACACTTCAGGGCCCAATCCGATCCTGCCACAGCAGCTGACGCAGATCTCCATGATGAGCAAGGCCTGGTCGGAAGAGAATGACGTGGAGACAGCCCAGGACTATGCAAGCGGAGAAGAGAACTTTGCCGTTCGCAATGCCATGGGGACTGGTCCTTACAAGCTGGAATCCCGTGAAGGGGACGTACGTACTGTTCTGGTTCGCAATGACGACTACTGGGGCATGGATGACTACCCAATGGAGGTCGAACGTATCGTCTATACCCCGATTTCTTCTGATTCGACACGCGTCGCCGCGCTGCTTTCGGGTGAATTGGACTTTGTCCTGGATCCGCCGGTTCAGGACCTGGAGCGCCTGGAAGAAGAAGGTGATATCAATATCGAGCAGGGCGAGGAGAATCGGACGATCTTCCTTGGCTTGAACCTGCGCGAGGAAGACAGCGAGTACGACAACGTCGAAGGCGAAAACCCGATGGCTGACAAGCGCGTGCGCGAAGCCATGTATCATGCCATCGATGCGGATACCATCCAGCGTGTGGTGATGCGCGGGCGTTCCGTGCCGACCGGGACGATTGCACCGCCGTTTATCGACGGCTATCCCGAAGAGCTCGATGAGCGTCTTGCCTTCGATCAGGAACGTGCACGTGAACTACTGGCGGAAGCTGGCTACGAGGATGGATTTGAGATTACGCTGCATTGCCCCAATGACCGCTATATCAATGACGAAGCCATATGTCAGGCTGTGGCCGGGATGCTGGGGCAAATCGATATAACGGTCGATCTGAATTCCCAGACCCGCAGTCTCCACTTCCAGGACATCGGCAATCGCGAGACCGGCTTCTACCTGCTGGGTTGGGGCGTACCGACTTTCGACAGCGAGTACGTTTTCAACTATCTCTATCACACCGATGATGGTCAGCGCGGGTCCTGGAATGCGACGGGCTTTTCGAACGATCGCATGGACGAGTTGGTACAGCAGATGGGAACGGAAGTTGATGAGGAAACTCGCAACGAGATGATCGCCGAAGCCTGGGAGATTGCTCAGTCGGAGGTGGTTTACATTCCGATTCACCTTCAGGTGCTGAACTGGGCGACACGTGAGGGGGTCAACGTACCCTTGAGGGCCGACAACCAGCCTCACATGGCCACAGCGAGCTTTGACGACTGAAACGCGCTCTTTGGAATGATCCCACCGGAACCGGCAAGACCGGTCCCGGTGGAATTCCAGTCACCTGACCTCCAGCGTATCGCGGTTCCGTAGATGCTTGCCTTCATAGTACGCCGCCTCTTGCAGTCCATTGTGGTCATGCTGGTGGTCGCCCTGATTGCCTTCAGTCTGTTCAATTTCGTGGGCGATCCCATCAACAACATGGTGGGGCAAGAGGCCACGACGGAGCAGCGTGCGGAGCTGCGCGAAAGACTGGGCCTGAACGATCCAATTCCCGTCCAGTTTCTCCGCTTTGTGGGCAATGCGGCGCAGGGGGAGTTCGGCATATCCTATCGCACAGCCCGTCCGGTTGCGGATCTGATAGCCGAACGCTTGCCGGCCACTATCGAGTTGGCCGTGACCTCTGCGGCTTTCGCGCTGTCCCTTGGAATCGTGCTTGGGGTGTACTCTGCGCTCAATCGCTATGGCTGGACCAGCCGCTTTGTCATGACGGCCTCGCTGATCGGCGTGTCACTGCCGACCTTCCTGATCGGCATACTGTTAATCTGGATATTTGCCGTGAACCTTCAGTGGCTGCCGTCCTATGGACGGGGTGAGGTTGTTGATCTGGGCGGTTGGCGGACAGGCTTTCTGACCCTGAGTGGCCTGCAGGCTTTGATCTTACCGGCCGTGACCCTGGGATTGTACCAGCTGACCCTCATCATGCGGCTTGTGCGTGCGGAAATGCTCGAGGTGCTGCGGACGGACTACATAAAGTTCGCGCGTGCGCGTGGCCTGAGCAATCGTGCGGTCAACTTCGGCCATGCCCTGAAGAATACTTTGGTACCAGTGATCACCATCACGGGCCTGCAACTGGGTTCCATCATTGCTTTTGCGATCATTACCGAAACGGTCTTCCAGTGGCCGGGAGTAGGGCTGTTGTTCATAATTGCCATCCGGTTTGTCGATATACCGGTCATGGCAGCTTATCTGATCCTGATTGCTCTGTTCTTCGTGATCATCAACCTGATTGTCGACCTTTTGTATTACATCGTGGACCCGCGCTTGCGAGTGGAAACGCCTGCAGCGCGAACCGCTGCCTGAGGGAGAGTCGCAATGGGTGCTTCACAATCCAACAGCCAGCAGAGTCCGCTGAACAGCCGGCAGGGCCAAAGTGGTACTGCTGATGAGAAGCCCCATGGGCTGCTATATCGATTTTTCGACAGTGATATCTGGCACAGTTTTTCGCATTCGCCGATCACGGTGCTTTCCGCGATCATAACCTTGCTGTTCTTTCTGGCGGCCATCTTCGCACCTCTCATCGCACCCTATACGCCTTTCCATGCGGGATCCCTGCACCTTATGGACGGCTTCACGCCTCCGTTCGAAGAAGGCATGAGCGGGAACTTCTATGTTTTTGGAACTGATGATCAGGGGCGCGATGTCTTCTCGGCTATCATTTACGGGGCGCGCATCTCCTTGCTTGTAGGCTTCTGCGCCGTTCTCTTTGCCATGGTTCTTGGTGTGACCCTGGGCCTGATCGCGGGCTATCGTGGCGGTTGGGTCGATACGATCATCATGCGCATTGCCGATGTGCAGTTGAGCTTTCCTGCCATTCTGGTTGCGCTTCTGATTTTCGGCCTGGCCAAGGCCATGATTCCCCGTGAATACCAGGAAAACATGGCGATTTACGTTCTGATCATATCCATCGGGTTGTCCGACTGGGTACAATACGCCCGTACGGTGCGCGGGACCACGATGGTCGAGAAGAACCGTGAATACGTGCTAGCCGCGCGGGTCATTGGTGTTCGACCGGCTGTCATCCTGTTCCGTCATGTCTTGCCGAATGTGATGGGGTCCGTGCTGGTGATCGCCACGATTGGCCTGGCCCTGGCCATCATAGCCGAAGCGACGCTGTCTTTTCTGGGTGTGGGGGTGCCACCGACGACACCTTCGCTTGGAACCCTGATTCGCATTGGCAATGATTTCCTTTTTTCCGGTGAGTGGTGGATCACCATCTTTCCCGGAATCGCGCTGATCATGCTTGCCCTATCGGTGAACCTGCTGGGTGACTGGTTGCGCGATGCCTTGAATCCGAAGTTGAGATGATGGCCCAGACAGATTCATCCGAAACGCCGCTCCTTGAGGTCCTCAACCTGCGTGTCGAATTCCCGACACGGCGTGGAACGCTGGTTGCAGTTGATGATATCTCCTTTGATATCAAACCCGGCGAGGTGCTGGGGGTGGTTGGCGAGTCCGGTGCGGGAAAGTCCCTGACGGGCACGGCCGTAATTAACCTGCTAGAACCTCCAGGGCACATTGCGGATGGGCAGGTGCGCCTGAAAGGACAGCGTATCGATAACCTGCCGCAGGAGAAGCTGCGCCATATCCGTGGACGCCAGATCGGTATGGTGTTCCAGGATCCACTGACTAGCCTGAATCCACTCTACACTGTGGGGTATCAGTTAGTGGAAACGATCCGTACGCACCTGGACATGAGTGAAAGCCAGGCGCGCAAGCGCGGAATCGAATTACTTACCGAAGTGGGGATTTCCGCGCCGGAAGATCGGATTGACCAGTATCCGCATCAGTTCTCTGGTGGAATGCGCCAGCGGATCGTCATTGCGCTGGCCGTTTGTGCCAATCCTTCGCTGATCATTGCCGACGAACCCACAACAGCTCTGGATGTCTCGATTCAGGCACAGATCATCGACCTTCTGAAGCGTCTGTGTCGTGAGCAGGGGACGGCCGTGATGCTGATAACCCACGATATGGGCGTTATTGCGGAGACAGCGGATCGAGTGGCCGTGATGTATGCAGGACGGCTGGCAGAAGTGGGCCCTGTCCAGAAAGTGATCAAACAGCCATATCACCCCTATACAAAAGGCCTGATGGGGGCCATCCCAACAGTCGGGCAGAAACTGGAGCGTCTGACACAGATCGATGGCGCCATGCCGCGTTTGACGGAAATTCCACCGGGGTGCGCCTTCCATCCGCGCTGTCCCAAGGCCTTCGAACGTTGTTTTGTGGAACGACCGGAGCCGATAGAGGTCGAGGATTCCAAGGTGGCCTGCTGGCTGTACGATGAAGAACCGGCCCTGTCAGGAGAAAGTGATCGATGACGGATGTGCTCCAGGACAAGAGACCATCAGTCCAGCCGTCCGGTCCGCTTGTGTCCGTACAGGGGCTGTCTAAGTACTTTGATGTTTCCCCGCCTTACCTGACCCGCCTTCTGCAGGGGCGTCCCCGCCGCACGCTGCGTGCTGTGGAAGACGTAAGCCTCGACATACCGCATGGCAGCACCTTCAGCCTGGTTGGAGAGTCGGGCTGTGGAAAATCAACGATGGCGCGTCTTCTGGTGGGGCTCTATCAGCCGACCGAGGGAGAAATCTACTTTGATGGAAACGCCGTGTCCCAATTGAAGACACGGCGCCAGAAGGCGGACTTCCAGCGTCGCATACAGATCATTTTCCAGGACCCCTATGCCAGTCTGAACCCAAGATGGCGCGTCCGGGATATCATTGCCGAGCCGATCCGCACGCACCGATTGCTTCCGGAAGGAGCGCCTCTACGCAAGCGTATCGCCGAATTGCTTGATCATGTTGGTTTTTCGGACAAGGACGGCGAAAAGTACCCGCACGAATTCTCGGGTGGCCAGAGACAGCGTATCTCCATTGCCAGGGCTCTGGCGGGAGACCCCGAGTTCCTGGTTTGTGACGAGCCTACGTCGGCACTGGATGTATCTGTCCAGGCACAGATCCTGAACCTGATGAAGGACCTGCAGAAGGAACTTGGCCTGACCTATCTTTTCATCAGTCATGACCTGGCGGTGGTCTCACATATTTCTGACTATCTTGGTGTGATGTATCTGGGACGCCTCGTGGAGTCCGGGGAAGCCAGTGATGTCTTCAATCATCCACAGCATCCCTATACAAGGATGCTGCTCGATGCCATCCCGGACCTTGAGATGTCCGGTCGCAAGCGGATCCCCGTTGCCGGAGAGGTCCCAAGCCCAATGTCGCCGCCATCTGGCTGTCATTTCCATCCGCGTTGCCCCTTCGCGGATGCGCGTTGTCAGAAGGAAGTGCCTGAAATCACTGAGTCACGGAATGTGCGTGTACGCTGTCATGCCGTAGAGGAACAGCGCCTGACACCAGAGGTTCTGGCTGCCGCAGCCGCAGCTCGTTCCTGATGGGCTATATCTGCGCAGGCGCAAAGATGAACGATTTGTAATCTGCACGACACGGCCTTGTTAGGTGGCATGCGCTAGAAATTAGGGGCATTGCTCAGGAGTACCTAGGAGGTCCCTTTTTATGTCACTTGCGATCAAGTCACTCAAGGCACCAGCAGCTGCCCTAGTTACGGGTAGTTTTCTGGTTTGGTCGGCGGTGGCGCAGGCAGCGTCACCGCCCGACAGTTTTGCCGATCTGGCTGAGGAAGTCAGTCCGGCTGTTGTAAACATTTCGTCCACACGAGCACCGGACGAGGACAATGGTCCCCGTTCACGCGATTCTCTTCCCTTCGATCTGCCGCCCGGTTCTCCCTTCGAGGATTTCTTTCGGCAGTTCGAGGAACACTTCAAGGGCATGCGCCCGCAACAGCATCAGGCCCGTCCCGCTACAAGCCTGGGCTCCGGTTTCATCATTGATGCCGAAGGTTACGTGGTTACGAACAACCATGTGATCGACAAGGCGGATGATATCCGCGTCAAGCTGTCCGATGGTCGCGATCTGGAGGCCGAGGTGATCGGCCGCGACCCGAAGACCGACTTGGCACTGCTGAAGATCTCATCCGATAAGGACCTGCCCCACGTCACCATGGGCGATTCCGACGACGTTCGCGTCGGCGACTGGGTGATGGCAGTAGGTAATCCCTTTGGTCTTGGAGGGTCCGTCACGGCCGGCATCATCTCGGCGCGTAGCCGGGACATTAACGCTGGCCCCTATGATGATTTTCTCCAGACGGATGCAGCCATCAACCGTGGCAATTCCGGTGGCCCCATGTTCAACATGGACGGAGATGTGATCGGCATTAGCACGGCGATTTTCTCACCCTCCGGCGGATCAGTTGGGATCGGCTTTGCCATCCCTTCCAATCTAGCGAGTGATGTGATCACCCAGCTTCGTGAAAAGGGTGAAGTCGAACGTGGTTGGCTCGGTGTCCGTATCCAGCAGGTTACGCCTGAACTGGCGGAAGGCCTAAGCCTGGATGAGGAGAAGGGTGCGCTGGTTGCCAGTGTTGAATCCGATGGACCGGCCGATCGTGCCGGAATCCGTACCGGTGATGTCATCCTGGAATTTGACGGTGAGGACGTCGAGCGTATGCGTGATCTGCCGCGTCTTGTGGCTGCAGTAAGTGCAGGCCAGGACGTTGAGATCGTGGTTTGGCGTGACGGCGAAGAAGAAACGCTGAATGCCACCATAGCCGAACAGACTGAAGAGAGTATGGCGGCCTTTGGTGGATCCCGCAGTCAGCCAGGCAGTGATGATGACATGGAGCGCAGTCTCGACCGCTTAGGTGCGTCGCTCTCCAGCCTGGACAAGGAAACCAGGAACCGTCTCGGCCTTCCGGAAGATATGTCCGGTGTGGTGGTGACCGATGTTGATCCTGACGGTCGTGCTGCTGCCCAAGGGCTCGCTCCAGGAGATGTCATCGAGCAGGTGGATGGGCAGGAAGTCGCCAGCCCGAATGATGTGGCGGAACGTCTGGAACAAGCAGAACGTGATGGCAAGAAGACCGTGGTCCTGCTTGTCGAGCGTGAAGGCAGCCCGCTGTTCCTTGGATTCCGTCTGGGCGACGCCTGACAGCCGCGGTCTCTCCTTCACCGCGGTTCTTCTGCCGAAGTCGGTTTCTCCCCTGGACCGGCTTCGGCCTACCTCGACGGCGCGCCGGATCTTTCATCCTGGCGCGTCGTCGCTTTATACTCCCGTCAAACAACTTCACGATGAATACATTCGGAAAGGATGGTTTCGGTGCGTGTGCTGATCGTTGAGGATGATGACAAGACGGCCGACTACATGACCAAAGGCCTGACGGAAAGCGGCCATATCGTGGACCGGGCGGCAGATGGGCATGAGGGCCTTTTTCTTGGAAGCGAGGGCAGTCACGACCTGATTATCCTGGATCGCATGCTTCCGAAACTCGATGGCCTGGCCGTACTACAAGCTTTGAGATCCAGCGGCAGTTCCACGCCTGTCCTTATTCTCAGTGCGCTGGCCCAGGTGGATGATCGTGTTGCGGGATTGCGCGCTGGTGGCGATGATTATCTAACCAAGCCCTTTGCCTATTCAGAGCTGCAGGCTCGGGCGGAAGCCCTCGTTCGACGCAACAATGCACCGGCAGTCGAAACCAAGCTGCAAGTCGGCGATCTGGAGATGGATCTGCTTTCCCGACGGGTTGAACGTGACGGGAAAGCCATTGAGTTGCAGCCTCGTGAATTCAGGCTTCTGGAATACCTTTTGCGTCACGCAGGACAAACGGTGACACGCACCATGTTACTCGAAGGGGTTTGGGACTATCATTTCGATCCACAGACCAATGTCATAGACGTGCATATAAGCCGCTTGCGTCAGAAGATCGACAAGGGTTTCGACAAACAACTCCTGCACACAGTGCGGGGCGCAGGGTACATGCTTCGTGCAGATACTTAGAATCTCAAACAGCGCGACCTTTCGGTTTGCCCTGGCCTATGTCGGGCTCTTTGGTGTGTCGGTGCTGTTGCTGTTCGGATTCATCTACTGGTCCACGATCACCTTGATCGAAGGGCAGGTGGCACAGACTGTGGCTGCCGAAATCACGGGTCTGGAAGAACGCTATCGCAACGAAGGCATCAACGGCCTTGAAAAGGCGATCGCACAGCGCAGCGGCCGGGGCGGAGAACACGAGAGTGTTTATCTGCTGACGGACCAGAATTTTCAGCCTGTTTCCGGAAACCTCAGAAACTGGCCGGAGTCGGCAATAGCAGATGGCCGCTGGACGGTTTTGCCACTGTATCACCGCGAACGCGGCGATGAACCGATCCTTGTTGGCTCGCGCAGTTTCCAGCTACCCAATGGTTACCGTCTGCTGGTGGGACGCGATATGTCAGCGCGTGCCAACTTCCAGCAGAACCTTCAGGAAGCCCTGGCCTGGGGGCTGGGTGTAACCCTTGCGCTCGGCCTTGGTGGGGGGTGGATATTCGGACGTAATGTTCTACGCCGTGTCGATGCAGTGGCCGAAACCAGTCGGCGCATCATGGATGGCGACTTGAGTCAGAGGGTGCCGAGAGAGGGCAGCAATGACGAATTTGACCGCCTGGCTGGCAACCTGAACCGCATGCTGGAACGGATCGAGGCCCTGATGACCGGCATGCGGCTTGTTTCCGACAGTCTGGCGCATGACTTGCGCAGTCCTCTGACCCATTTGAAGGGCCGTATAGAGTTGACCCTGATCGGACCGCCGGATGTGGAGGACTATCGCCAGACCTTGGAACAGGCTCTGTCAGAGATCGATACCATCCAGGCAACCTTCAACGCTCTCCTGGCGATTGCCGAAGCGGAATCGGGTGTCAGTCGAACGCGGCTGGAGATATTGGATCTGGCCGAGGTGTTACGTGACGTACAGGAACTCTATGACCCCTTGGCTGAAGACAAGGGGGTCTCCTTAAAGGCCGATCTGGAAAGCCCGGCTTACGTAACCGGACATCGTCAGCTCCTTGCCCAGGCACTGGCCAATCTTCTGGACAATGCCATCAAGTACAGTCCTCAGGATAGCCGGATCAGTCTGCAGCTGTTGGCTCAGGATAGCCAGGTCACACTGACAGTTGCCGATGAAGGGGCGGGAATCCCGGAAGCCGACAGGGGACGCGTGCTCGAACGCTTTGTGCGTTTGGATACGGCAAGAAGCGAACCGGGGAGCGGGCTTGGCCTCAGCCTGGTTTCTGCCGTTTCGCGCCTGCACGAATCCGATCTGTTCCTTGAAGACAACAATCCGGGGCTCAAAGTGCGTTGGGTTTTTCAAGAAGCAGAGGAGTTTGATGTCCCAGAAGAGTCACAAGCTGAAATTACAAGTGGAAAGTAGGAATATACCATTTATTTGTAATGATGCTCCGGGGACTTGAAGCGCCTCGTGAGAGATCCCACATCAAAAACACGGCAAAAGGTCGCCTAAAGGGACTTTTTGCCGGGTAGTGGCCCATAGGGGCATTCAATATCTGTATCGCTCAAAAGGAGGGTATGGTTATGCGTAGTTTGGATTTTTCACCAATGCTCCGTGCAACTGTCGGGTTCGACCGCATGATGGATCTGATGGACAACGTTTCCCGTTACGAAGAAACGCCGAGCTATCCACCTTACAACATCGAAAAGCGCGGCGAAGATGACTATCGAATCACGATGGCTGTGGCCGGGTTCTCGAATGAGGATCTGAGCATCACGGTTCAAGAGAACGCGCTTGTTGTTGAAGGCAGGAAGGATAAGGACGGCGAAGAGCAGGAAGGAAGCTACCTGCATCGCGGGATTGCCGAGCGTGCTTTCCAGAGGTCCTTCCGTCTGGCGGATCATATCAAGGTTACGGGAGCAAATCTCGAAAACGGCCTGTTGCACATTGATCTCGTCAGAGAAATTCCAGAGGCGATGAAGCCGAGGACCATTCGGATCGAGTCCTCCGATTCAAGCAAGGGCCAGAAAACGATAGAAGGCCAAAGTGAAAACAAGGTTGCCAGCAAAGCAGCCTGATTTTCGACGGTTATAAGACCTAGGCTGAGTGGCCGGACAGGGATATCCTTGTCCGGCCTTTCATTTGCATGGATAGGCCGTATCAATTGCTGCTTTAACACAACCAAAAATTGCCATTCCCATCCTTGTTGTTTGACAAGAAAACATAAAAATTCTCTGTAAAAACAGAGAGATTGCTTCCTGCAAAAAGATCGTGCTAGCGTTTGAACAGCTCACGTTACCTTTCGGGCTGTGAAAGGGATGGAAGCCGTATAACAAGAAAACGGTAGCACGGTCCGAGACGTGCAAGATCCAAAGAATGGGGAGCAATAGAATGACCACGAAAGACAAGAAGCCTGTTCAGAAACCCGAGCCGCAGGGCGTAACGCGTCGTCGTTTCATGGAAACGGCCGGGACCGTTGGCCTGGGTGCGGCAACGCTTTTTGCTACGCCGGGACTGGCCCGGGCGCAATCGGACTCCGGCCCCATCAAGATTGGTGTCATGGGTCCCTTCACGGGAGCTGCCAGCCGTACGGGTGAAGGCATTCAGAATGGCGCCATGATGGCAGTCGAGGATGCCCGGGAAGAAGGACTTCTTCCCCTGAGCATCGATGGCCAGGAACGTGATATCGAGATCGTTTGGGTGGACAGTGAATCCAATCCCGAGCGTGCTGTTCGCGCCGTCCAGAATGCCGTTGACCGTGAGGGTGTGGAGTTCATGGTTTCCGGCTGGCACTCCTCGGTGGCCATGGCCGTGTCCGAGGCGGAGGCCGGCATGGGGATCGTTCATGTCGGGCATGGTGGTGAGTCCCAGTATATCTGTGAAAAGATCAACGAGGACCCGGCCAAGTACACCCATTGGTACAAGGGCTGGGCATCTCCGCCGATCTTTGCAGGCCTCTATGGCGATCCGCTGCAACACTTCATGGATGAGGGGCTGTGGAAACCGGCCAACAAGAAGGCGGCCGTGGTTGTCGAGGACACCGACTATGGTCGTGGCTGGGGTGATGCGCTCGTAAAGTCTCTTGAGCGTATCGGCTTCGATGTCTTGCCCTATGACGTCATTCCGCTGGACGAGACCGAGTTTTCCTCGCTGCTGACGAAATACCGTGCTCAGGGCGTCTCCGTGGTCGGTATGACCGTGACTGGAAATGTCAGTGCTTCCAACTTCGTCAAGCAGTTCCGGGATCAGCAAATTCCCGCACTTCTGATTGGTCACGGCCTGACTTGGTTCAGCGAGTGGCATGAATTGACGGGCGATGCCTCGGATTTTGTAGTGACCATGGATTCACCGCGTGTCATTTCGCCGTATCAACAGGAGTGGGTGGACCGTTATCGCGAGAAGTATGACGAAGAGCCGTCCCTGGCACCTGCAGGACAGCAGGGTTATGACTACATGACCGCTGGTCTCAAGGTGCTTCAGAGTGCCGGTACACTCGACTTCGATGCCTTGGTTGAAAGTGCCCGGGAAATCGACCATCAGGGTGTCTGGCAGCGCATCAACTTTGCCGATGAAGCGGGAGAAAACGCTCTTTGCCCGGGCGAAGTCCAGGTGGGCGGTTTCGAGGAAGGCTTCTTCTTCCCGCTTGTCCAGCTCAAGGACGGTGAGGCCAAGATTCTCTGGCCACTTGAGCATGCCCAGGGTGAATTCGAAGCCCCGCCTTGGCTCTGATTTGCAGAAACGTTGCCGGGACAGGTCTTTCGATCTGTCCCGGCATTCTGCCTTAATTATCTCAATTGATTTCCTTTCACAGCAAGGAAAGCTGCGCGCATGAGTCTGCTCGAAGTTCGCGGGCTTAAGAAGCAATTCGATGGCCTGGTCGTTCTGGACGGCGTCGACGCTGACGTCGAGGAAGGCAAGATTCAGGGGATGATGGGCCCAAACGGGGCCGGGAAGTCGACCCTGTTCAACGTGATCAACGGAATCTATTCGGCGGATGGTGGGACTGTCCGTTTTAAAGGCCGTGATATCACGAACAAGCCGGTACACCGAATTGCCACCATGGGAATTGGGCGCACCTTTCAAGTTGCACGCGTTTTTGACGAGATGACGGTGCTTCAGAATATGCTGGTGCCGACAGTTCCGATGTCGATAACCCGTGCAGATGCCATTCGGCGTGCTGAAGAATTACTGGAAATGGCCACCCTCGACAGGGTGAAGGATAATCCGGCAATTGAGATCTCGGGAGGGCAGAAGAAGCTTCTGGAATTCATGCGCACGATGATGACGGATCCTTCCCTGATCCTTCTGGATGAACCATTCAATGGCATCAATCCTGCCTTGATCGAAGTCCTTATCGGCATTGTCCGCAGGCTGAATGACCAGGGGAAAACGTTCCTTCTGATCAGCCATGAAATGCCGCATGTGAGTGAACTCTGCGACACTGTTGCTGTGCTGGCCGCAGGCGGGAACGTGGCGCGTGGCACCCCGAGTGAGGTGCGCGAGAATCCAACCGTGATCGAAGCCTACCTGGGGCACTAGAAATGAGCCTGGAAGTCTCTGATGTCGTAGCCGGTTACACGCGTGAAGTTCCCATTCTCAACGGTCTCAATCTGACGGCCGAGGATGGTCGCGTAACCGTGATCATCGGCCCAAACGGGGCTGGTAAATCCACACTTTTGAAAACGATATACGGTTACCTGAAGCCAGAGCGCGGTACGGTTACGCATGATGGTGAATCCATCGTGGGGTATTCGCCCAAGGATATGCTGCGCAAGGGAATCGCCTACCTGATCCAGGGCCACAGCATCTTTCCGCGCATGACTGTCGAGGAAAACCTGGAGCTCGGTGGCTGGATCATGGGGTCGGACAGTGAGCGCAAGCAAGCACTGGAGCGTATCTATGATCGCTATCCGCGCCTCAAGGAGAAGCGGCGCCTGTCCGCCGGTATACTCTCCGGCGGTGAACAGAGAATTCTAGAGATTGCCCGTCTGACCATGACCGGCCCACGGACACTGCTTCTGGATGAACCTTCAGTGGGCTTGATGCCGAAGCTGGTAAACGAGGTTTATGAAGAAATTTCAAGGCTGAAGGATGAAAAATATACCATCCTGATTGTCGATCAGAACGTGAAGAAATCGATTTCCATAGCGGACTATGTCTATGCGCTGGCGCTGGGGGAGAATCGGCATGAGGGCGTCAAGGAAGAGTTCGTGGAGCGACTGGATGAGATTGTGAAGGAGTGGATCTGATGGAGCTCAGCCTTTTACTCGATCCCGGCATACTGGCCCAGGTCCTGGCTCAGGGTTTTGTGCGCGGTTCGATGTATGCGCTGATGGCTGCCGGCCTGTCACTCATCTTCGGCATCATGGGCGTGAAGAACTTCTCTCACGGCGAGTTCTTCATGATCGGCGCCTATGTCATGTTCTTCGTGACCGGTGTCATGGGTTTGCCTTGGCCAATGGGGGTTGCTGCCGCCGCAGTGGTCCTCTTCGGGTTCGGGGTGCTCATCGAGCGCACCCTCATTGCGACTTTGCGTAAACGGGCCGGGCGTGACTGGCTGCTGGATGCTTTCGTCCTGACCATCGGAATGCTGGTGGTGATGCAGAATCTGGCGCTTATTCTGTTTGGTACGGAGCGGCGTGGTGTAGGTGGACTTGTTGACGGTACCTTCGTCTATGGACCGATCATCATTACCTATGAGCGCATGATGATCGTTGCCGTCGCTGTAGCGGTCGGCTTGGCGCTCTGGTCCTTCATTCGTTACAGCGACCTTGGCAAGGCGATCCGTGCAACCTCCCAGGATCCGGGAGCCGCCCAGACCCTGGGCATCGATATCCAGCGCATCTATACCTACACCTTCGGTATTGGCGCGGCACTTGCCGGACTGTCCGGTGGTCTGTTGATCTCACTCTTTCCCGCACATCCGACCGTCGGTTTCTATCCGGTCATCAAGTCCATTGCCTGCGTCATATTGGGCGGGCTCGGCAACATATCCGGCGCGATCATTGCGGCAATGTTGCTCGGCGTGGTCGAGGCCTATTCCGCCTTCTTCATGACCGGCGGCTGGCAGAACGTGATGACTGCGGTCCTAGTGATCGTGATCCTGATTGTTCGCCCCAGTGGACTGTTCTCTTCAAGCAAGGTGGAAAGAGCATGACCAACGCGACTGTGATGACAGCTGGCTTGGGTGTCTGGCACAGCCACGGGGCACATATTCTCAAGATCGTGGTACTGCTGGCACTGCTGATCTTCGCACCCACCCTGATCGACAATGATTATCTGACCCGCATCTTCATCTCGGCCGTGATGATGGGGCTGATGGCAGCGATCTTCGATCTCATGATCGGGTATGCAGGTCTGATCAATTTTGGCTATGCCGGATTTCTTGCGATCGGTGCCTATACCTCAGCCCTCGGCTCTTTCCATTACGGTATATCACCTTGGTTGGGTCTTTTGACAGGCGGGCTTATGACCGCTTTCATCGGTTTTCTTGCCGGTGTTATCACGCTGAGGCTTCGGGGTCTCTATGTTGCGCTTATGACCTTCTTCGTAGGCGAGGCGATCCGTTTCACGATCTCCAACACACCGGATTTCACACGTGGGATGCTGGGGCTGTCCGTGCCGCCTTTCCCGGATATACTGGGAATCGATTTCAGCCGTGGTGATCTGCTGAATTACTACTATCTGGTTCTCGTACTGGGCGCCATCATCATGGGATTGATGTGGTGGCTGGTGAAATCGCGTTTCGGCCTGGCTTTCGAGGCGCTGCGAGAAGACCAGCTAGCCAGCCAGAGCATGGGACTAAACACCACCAAGTACAAGCTGTACAACTTCACGATTGCCAGCTTCTTTGCCGGTGTCATGGGGGCATACTATGCCCATTACATAAGCATTCTGTCCCCGACTCCGGAAGAATTCGGCGTTTATCGAACAGTAGAAATCCTGACGATCACCTACGTGGGCGGTCGAGGCACGCTTTGGGGCTCGATCTTTGCGGCCTTCCTGTTGATCGGTTTCCAGGAGTATTTCCGCGGGCTTGGCCCCTGGAGGTTGGTCATCTTCGGCGCGCTTCTGATTTTCGTGATGCTGTTTGCGCGCAAGGGGTTGTCCGGACTGAAGAAGTATTTCTGGTAATGCGTTCACGATGGAGCAGGCTACAAGTCCTGCTCCATCGCGCTACTTGTCTCTCAACGCCTTGCAGCTTCCGATCGAGACTGGCTTGACAGCCTCCGGAACATAAAGGGTGTTTCTCTGCTTACGGAATGGTAACCCTTGAAGGGCAATGATTGGGTGTTCTCTATAGAACTCCCGCTAACAGGGACCTGAAAGGGGCAGTATGCTCTATCGGTTATACGAATTTCAGCAGACGGCGCTTCTGCCGTGGCGACTGGCAGGTGAAGTGACCCGCGAGTTGCTCAGCAATCCCTTCCTGCCGGCATCTTACACGCATGCGGGCAAGTCGATGGTGGCAGGACTGGAAATATTTGATGACGCCGTCCGGCAGCGGCCGCGGCCGGATTGGCGCATCGAGAGCGTTACAGTCGAAGGCCAAAAGCATAGGGTACATCGTGAGTGCATCCTGGACCGTCCATTCTGCCACTTGCAGCGTTTCCGTCGCGAAGACGCTGATGATGGCGAATTGCCAAAGGTCCTGCTGGTCGCGCCCTTATCCGGGCACTATGCCACTTTGTTGAGGGGCACCGTCCAGGCGCTGGTTGCTGATCATGAGGTCTACGTCACCGATTGGCGTGATGCCCGTGAAGTGCCGCTGGATGCAGGTGACTTCGGCTTCGATGACTACCTTGACGAACTGATGGGGTTCATGAGGCACTTGGGCCGTGACAATCACGTGATCGCGGTTTGCCAGCCGGCGCCTTTGGTGCTGGCGGCGGTGGCCGTGATGGCAGCCCAGAACGATCCTGCTCAGCCACGGACCATGACCTTGATGGGCGGTCCCGTCGATACACGGGCAGAGCCCACGCAGGTGACACGCTTTGCAGAATCAAAGTCGCTGTCGTGGTTCGAGCGGACCCTGGTTACCGAAGTACCGTCTTACTATCCCGGGGCAGGGCGTCTGGTTTATCCCGGATTCATGCAGTTGAGTGGTTTCATCTCGATGAATCCCTCCCGCCATTTTGATGCACACCTCCAGATGTTCCGCCACCTGGTCCGCGGAGATGGAGACTCGGCCGCTGCACATCGTGCCTTCTACGACGAGTATCAGGCTGTGATGGACACGCCTGGCCGATACTATCTGGAAACAGTCGATCAAATCTTCCAGCGTCATCTTCTGCCCAAGGGGGAACTGGAATGGCAGGGACAGAAGGTCAATCCGGGGAAGATCCACAAGACAGCGCTTCTAACCGTGGAAGGCGAGCTGGATGATATATCGGCGCCAGGACAAACCCTGGCTGCCCATGACCTCTGCACGTCCCTGCCAGCAGAACAGCAGGAAACCTACATGCAGAAGGGTGTCGGGCACTACGGTATATTCAACGGTCGACGCTGGAGAGAACAGATCAAGCCGCGGATTGCGGATTTCATACGCCGGCATGCATCCGATTGAATTGCTGTCATGGCCGGGTTCGGTCATGCAAAGGGATTTCGGCCCTGGCGATCTTCCACCTCGATGAGCCAGCTGTCAGGGTCACGCTGTAGGGCCCGCTCCAGATAGCTTTCCGCCTCGTCCGAGGAAAGCGGTTCTGATCGTGGCACACTGGCCCAGGACAGTTCGCCCTGAAGGTTACGCTGGCGTGTCAGTACCCAGGCCCGGCCATCAAGCAGGTCGATCTTTATATAGACCTGCCCGTCCATTGCCTCGCCGCGATGGCGCAGCATGGCTGGTGTCCCATCCAGGTTGGCCTGACGTATTCCTGCGCCGACCCAGATATGCGTTGGCATGCGCACGTCGTCGTTCATGGAGCCCGGTTCCATTCCATCATCACATCAGGGTCCTCTTCCTGAGGCAGGTATTGTTGCCGCAGTGACTTGAACTCTTCCAGGGGCAGCAGTTGAAGCAGCGCCCACACAGCCATTGCGCGCACCAATGGAGAGGTATCCTCCAGGTGCTGTGCGGCATGGGGTGTCATATCGCTCCGACCAGAGTTTCCAACGGCGATCAACACGTTGCGCATAAAACGATTGCGCCCGGTGCGCTTGATGGGACTGCCTGAGAAGAATTCACGAAATGACGTATCATCGAGTGATGCAAGGTAGGCCAGCGAGGGACCTTTGAGGTCCTCGCGTGGGCGCAGCTTCTCTTCTTGTGTCTCTTGGGCAAACTTGTTCCACGGGCATATCGCCAGGCAATCGTCGCAGCCGTAGATGCGGTTGCCCATGGGCTTGCGCAGCTCTTCAGGGATGTGTCCCTTGTGCTCGATGGTCAGGTAGGAAATGCATCGCCGTGCGTCGAGTTGAAACGGCGCTGGAAAGGCATTCGTCGGGCAGATGTCCAGACAGGCCCGGCAACTGCCGCAATGCTCTTTTTCAGGCATATCTGACGACAGCTCCAACGTGGTGAACACCTCTCCCAGGAAGAACCAATTGCCGAGATCACGTGAAAGCAGGTTTGTGTGCTTGCCCTGCCATCCGATACCCGCGCTTTCAGCCAGCGGCTTTTCCATGACGGGTGCTGTGTCCACGAACACCTTCACGCCACAGTCCAGAGATTCATGCATCCAGCGCGCCAGCTGTTTCAGGCGTTTTTTCACCAGGTCATGATAGTCACGATGGCGCGCGTACACCGAGATACTGCCTCGCTCCGTCTGCTCCAGTATCTCCAATGGGTCATCTTCCGGGCCATAATTCTGCGCCAGTACGATCACGGAACGCGCCTCAGGCCACAGTGCCTGCGGATGGCGGCGCCTTTCGTAGGTTTCCGGCATCCATCCCATGTCGCCGTGATATCCGGCATCGACGAAAGCCTTCAGACGTTCACCGGCTTCCTGAGGCTGATCCGCGGGTGCGAAACCGACGGCATCGAACCCGATCTCAAGGGCGCGCTTCCGGATCTCCGGCTTGATGTCGTCTGGATTAACCACGGCCACGATAGGCAGCCACCCCTTGGTCGGGCAGCCAAAGTCCTTCCGGGGGTGGTCCGGATTGATAAAAGACATCGATGGGAATGCCGCCACGCGGATACCAATAGCCACCAAGTCTCAGCCAGCGCGGTTCAATGGCTTCCTCGAGCCGTTCGGCAATATCCAGGGTGCAGTCTTCGTGAAAAGCCCCGTGATTGCGGAAAGAGCCGAGAAAGAGTTTCAGCGACTTGCTTTCCACAAGAAACTGCTCTGGCGCGAAATCAATGACCAGATGCGCGAAATCCGGCTGGCCTGTAACGGGGCAGAGCGAGGTGAACTCTGGGCAGGTAAAGCGGACCAGGTAGAGCTTGTTCGGATGTGGATTGGGAATGGGGTCGAGCACCGCTTCATCCGGGGAGGTGGGAAGGCGGCTGTCGTCGCCCAGCTGTGTCAGCCTCAACTCTCTGGTATCGCTCATGAGCTGGCCTCGATCGGTGGAATATCTCCCAGCGCCTGTTCCTGCCGAAAATTATCGACGAAGCACTTCAATGCGCCCGCTTCGATGGCACGCCGCAACCCTGCCATCAGTGTTTGATAGTAATGCAGATTGTGCAGTGTCAAAAGGATAGGGCCCAGCATTTCCTGTGCACGGAAGAGGTGGTGGATATAGGCACGGCTGTAGCTCCCACAGGCGGGGCAGGGACAGGATTCGTCCAGTGGTCGCGGGTCCTCCTGATGACGTGCGTTGCGCAGGTTCAGTGTCCCGCGTGGTGTATAGCCGCGAGCTGTTCGTCCGGCGCGCGTTGGGATCACGCAATCGAACATGTCGATTCCGCGCTGGACCGCCTTCACGATATCATCAGGCGTGCCCACGCCCATGAGATAGCGGGGGCTGTCTGTGGGCAGGAAGGGCAGAGTGAAGTCGAGAACCTGCAGCATGGTTTCCTGGCCTTCGCCAACTGCCAGCCCCCCAATGGCATAGCCGTCAAATCCGATTTCGGTCAGTTCTTGCACCGACTGGCGGCGCAAGTCTTCATAGACGCTGCCCTGGACGATACCGAAAAGGCCATAACCGGGCCTTGGTTGAAAAGCCGTCTTGCTGCGGGCCGCCCAACGCATGGAGCGCTGCATGGAGCTTTCTGCATCCTCGTGGCTGGCCGGGAAGGGGGTGCACTCATCAAAGGCCATGGTGATATCGGCATCCAGGTCATGCTGGATCTCCATGGACCGCTCGGGGGTCAGGAGGTGTTTGCTGCCATCCAGATGGGAGCGGAAGGTAACGCCCTCTTCGTTCATGTCCCGCAATTCTGACAGGCTCATGACCTGGAAGCCGCCGGAATCCGTCAGGATCGGGCCCGGCCAGTTCATGAAGCGATGCAGGCCGCCAAGTCGCTCAACCCGTTCGGCCCCGGGGCGCAACATCAAATGGTAGGTGTTGCCCAGCAAGATCTGGGCGCCGCTGGCAGCCACCTGTTCAGGCAAGAGGCCCTTTACGCTGCCGGCGGTGCCGACAGGCATGAAGGCGGGCGTGTCGATCTGGCCGTGAGCCGTCTCGACCCTGCCACGCCGTGCGGAGTGGTTCGTCGCCAGCAGCGTGAAACCGGTTCCATTATCTGTCGTCATGTCCGCTCCAGCAGGGAAGAGTCGCCATAGGAGAAGAAACGATAGCCCTTCTCGATCGCGTGGGCATAGGCCGCCTTCATGCGCTCCGTTCCAACAAAGGCGCAGACCAGCATGAATAGCGTCGATTTTGGCAGGTGGAAATTGGTGATCAGGGCATCCACACAGCGGAAGCGATAGCCAGGATAGATGAAGATCCCCGTTTCCCCGTCAAAGGGGGAGAGAGTCCCATCCTCTGCGGTTGCTGTTTCAAGCAGGCGCAGCGCCGTCGTACCGACGGCAACCACGCGACGCCCTTGGTTGCGGGCTTTAATGACCTGGTCGGCGGTCTGTTGGGACAGCCGGCCGTATTCCAGATGCATGCGATGCTCCTCGACAGTCTCGACCTTGACCGGCAGGAAGGTGCCGGCCCCCACATGCAGGGTCACCCAGGCCATTTCGATTCCGCGGGCCTTGATGCGCTCCAGCAGCGCGTCAGTGAAATGCAGGCCTGCCGTAGGGGCGGCCACCGCTCCTGGCTCACGCGCGTACGCCGTCTGGTAGTCCTGGTGGTCGCGCGCATCCGAGCCTTCGGGGCGCTGTATATAGGGGGGCAGAGGCATATGTCCCAGGCTTTCCAACGCAGCCAGAAACGCGGGTCCCGAAAGGGAGAAGGAAAGTTCGATCTCTCCTTCCTCCAACTTGCGAAGGATGCGGGCAGACAAAGCGTCCCCGAACAGGATTTCCTGACCTTCGCGCAGACGCTTGCCCGGGCGTGCAAAGGCGCGCCAGTTTCCGGTATCCGTCTGCCTGTGAAGCGTGACCTCGACCCGAACCTGATCGCGTTTCCCGTATAGTCTTGCCGGGATCACCCGGGTGTCATTGAACACCAGCAGATCATCTGAGCGCAGAAGATCCGGCAGATCGCGAACATGATGATCCTTGATCTTCGCACCGACATGCAGCAGGCGGGCGCTCTCGCGCGGTTCTGCTGGACGCTGTGCAATCAACTCGCGTGGCAGGTCGAAGTCAAAATCGCTAAGCTGCATGGAGTGCGCCGAGTCATTTCTGGTTAAGGTGAAGAGTGTGGTGGTTTGTTCAGGCTGTATGACACTGCTCTAGCACTCTGCCTCCTGAAGGCAAAGCCCCGGCAATGGCCGGGCAATGCAGACTGTGGGAGCGTGTATGGTCGATAACTATCCCTATTTGGATGCTCCGCGCCCACTTGCCTTTGCTCACCGTGGAGGGTCTTTGGAAGGCGAGGAGAATACTCTTGCCGCCTTTGGGCACGCGGTGGCGTTGGGATATCGCTACATTGAGACGGATGTCCAGGTCTCATCCGATGGTGTTGCAGTGGTTTTTCATGATGACACGCTGGAGCGCACCACGAATGGACGGGGTGCTGTCTCCAGTCACAGTTGGCGCGCGTTACAGAAGCTGCAAACCCGGCAGGGAGAGCCATTGTGCCGTGTAGAAGAAGCGCTTGAGGCTTTCCCCGACTGTCGCTTCAATATCGATCCGAAATGCGATGCCGTGGTCGCGCCGCTGGCCAAGGCCATTGTCGACTCCGGGGCTGAACAAAGGGTCTGCATCGCTTCGTTCGAAGAGCGTCGTGTCCATGATCTGCGCAAGCACATAGGTTCGGGAGTCTGCTGGGCACCGGGGAAGAAGGGGGTTGCCAGGCTTTGGCTTGCGGCGCATGGGATTGGAGTTCCGACAGCCTTTCCCACCGTCCAGGTTCCGCCGCGTTACAAGGGGATTCCGCTGATCACCCACAGGTTTGTACGCACGGCCCGGAAACGCGGTGTGCAGATCCATGTCTGGACAGTGAACGAACGCGATGAGATGGAGGCTCTGCTGGATCTGGGTGTTGACGGTATCATGACGGACCGGCCAAGCCTGCTGAAGCAGCTCCTGATCAGCCGCAATCAATGGAATGGAGAATGAGAGAATGCCCGTCTGGATGGTTATTGGCGGCGTGAGTGCCTTGCTGACGGTCCTGATCGGCGCCTTTGCAGCTCACGGGCTGGAGGCACGACTGGACGAGAAAGCACTGGGCTGGATCGATACGGCCATTCGTTATCAAATGTTCCATGCCCTTGCGCTGATTGCCCTGGGCATACTTGGCCGCGATCAAAGCCGCACCCTGGATATCACGGTTGCGGGCTATGCCTTCACCTTGGGAACGCTTCTTTTCTGTGGCCTTCTGTATGCCATGGCACTGGGCGCGCCGCGCGTTCTGGGGGCGGTGGTTCCGATAGGCGGGCTTGCTTTCCTGGTGGGGTGGGGCTTTTTCATCCGCCATGCCTGGCGGGCGATGGGATGAAATTCAGGCGGACCAGGGCTGAAAGTGCTTGCTGAGCGTCAGTGCCTGCGCGTGATAGGATGAGCCTATGCTCGCGCCATAAAGTGTCTCCGGCCGCTCTGCCAGCTTTTCATAGACGAGACGGCCGACAGCCTGGCCGTCCTCCAGGACGAAAGGCACTTCATGAGAGCGGACTTCCAAAACAGCGCGCGTGCCGCCGCTGCGTTCCTTCTGCCATCCGAAACCCGGGTCGAAGAAACCGGCGTAATGGACTCGAAACTCGCCGATCTGGGTGTCATAGGGGACCATCTCCGCCGCATAGTCGGGGGGAATGCGCACACTCTCCCTTGAGGCCAGGATATAGAACTCGTTGGGATCCAGGATCAACTGATTGCGCGCGCTAACGTGAAGCGGGTCCCAGAACTCTCGCGGGTCATAGGCCCCGATTCGGGACAGGTCCACGACGGATGTGTGGCGTTTTGCCCTGTAGCCTATCAGTTGGCTTCCTGCGTTGCCCTTCAGGTCCACCGTGAAGACAAGGCCCTTGCGAATTTCCGCGGTCCCGGGTTGTGCGCCATTCTCGCCAACGATGCCGGCTTCTTCGTGCAGGCGCTGCAAGTCGCCGTCATCCATATCCGGTTGGCCATGCCTGAGACGCAACTGGTTCAGCCGCACGCCAGGGCGTACCAGCACGCTGAACGCGTTGGGGGCGATCTCAGCGTAGAGAGGGCCACTATAACCGTCGGGTACCTGGTCGAACTGCTCTGTATTGTCGGCAATCAGGCGGGTGAAGACATTCAGCCTGCCGGTTGACGACTTGGGGTTCGCCAAGCCTGAAATGCCTTCTGGCAGGTCGAGCTTTTCCTGCAACGGAACGATGTAGACGCAGCCAACCTCGAGTACGGCGCCATTGCTCAGATCGATCTCGTGCATCGAGAGCTCCTCGATGCGCTCACGGACTGTCTTGTCACGCCCCGGGAGAAAGCTGGCGCGAACACGGTAGGCCGTACGACCAAGTTGCAGATCAAGGCTGGCAGGCTGGATTTGGGGCTTGATATTTCCCGTCTCGGATTTGATGGCATCCTTCCGGACCAGTTCCGCTATGGCCTGATCGGGCAGGATGCCCCCTCCCTTTTCCGGGGCAGATTGCAGCTTTGTCGTGGCCACCAGGCGGTCCTCCCTTGTAAACTGTCTGTTCGTAGCAGTGAGATCATTACTGGGCAACGCCCGGCACGCCATGATCACGCCCTTATTCAAAATGATACCCAGCTTCAGGACAGCATTTCTATGAGCACATTCCTGTATACCCATGAAGCTTGCCTGCGCCACGATACGGGGCGCGCTCATCCGGAAAACCCAGACCGCTTGCGTGCCGTCCTGCAGGCACTGGAAGGGGATGAATTTCAAGCTCTTGAACGGCGTGAGGCGCCACGGGCCACTCGGGAGCAGATTGCCCGGGTTCATCCTGAAGCTTACATCGACCGTGTCATGAGTGCGATTCCCGAGAAGGGACTGTCTTCCCTGGATGGAGATACCGTGCTTTCTCCGGATTCGGGAGAGGCTGCACTGAGAGGAGCGGGCGCGGCTTGCGCTGCCGTGGATGCGGTCATGTCCGGTGAGGCACGGAATGCCTTCTGCGCCGTGCGGCCACCAGGCCATCATGCCGAACCAAGTCAGGCCATGGGTTTCTGCCTGTTCAGCAATGCAGCGATTGCCGCCCAGCATGCCAGGGCGATGCACAAGGTGCATCGCATTGCTGTCGTGGATTTCGATGTTCATCACGGGAACGGGACACAGGCCGCTTTCTGGGATGATCCGGATCTGCTGTTGATCTCGACCCACCAGATGCCTCTCTACCCTGGGACAGGTGCCGCGTCGGAACGAGGCGCAGCCAGCAACATCCTGAATATACCCCTGCCTACCGGTTCGGGTTCCCAGGAGTTTCGCGAAGCCTTTTCAAGCATTGTCCTGCCGCGCCTGTCGGCCTTTGCGCCCGATTTCGTCTTCATCTCGGCGGGGTTCGATGCCCACGAAGCCGACCCGCTGGCCGGTCTGAAGCTGCACGAGGATGATTTCGCCTGGGCGACGGAGGAAATACTCGAGGCGGCACAACATGGCTGTGGCGGTCGGGTTGTCTCGCTGTTGGAGGGCGGGTACGACTTGCAGGCGTTGGGGCGGTCTGCGGCTGCGCATGTCCGCGCCTTGATGCAGTCCTGAGATCAACGGGAAGACAGATGGCATGAGTGAACAGACGAGCGAAAAGGACATCTCGGAGATGAACTTCGAGGAGGCCCTGGAGGAACTGAAGCAGATCGTAACGCGCCTGGAAAAGGGAGAAGGGCGCTTGGACGAAGCGATAGACGCCTATGAGCGTGGCGCCAAGCTCAAGGCACATTGCGAACTGAAGCTGCGCGAGGCTCAGGCCAAGATCGAAAAGATTGGTATGGGGCCGGACGGTACGCCTCAGACCGAGCCGCTGGATCAGAACTGAGCTCCGTGGTTACGGAGCGAGAGTCGATGCAGGAGCGGCTGGCGCGGGCCGCTGAGCGTGTCGAGGCGGAACTCGACCGCCTGTTGCCCGTCCCTAGGGATGAACGAGCTCCGCTGGGCGAGGCCATGCGCTATGCCGTGCTGGGCGGGGGTAAGCGACTGAGGCCCTTCCTGCTGATTGAAAGCGGCTGCCTTTTCGATGTACCGGAAGCCAGATCACTACGGGCTGCGGCGGCGCTGGAGATGGTACATGGATACAGCCTGGTGCATGACGACCTGCCCGCAATGGACGACAGTGAATTGCGCCGAGGGCGCCTGACGGTCCATCGGGCCTTCGACGAGGCGACTGCAATCCTGGCCGGAGACGGTCTTTTGACGGAAGCCTTCGGTGTGCTTGCTGATCCCGCCACTCATCCTGATGCCTCTGTGCGCTTGAAACTTGTTCAGGAATTGAGCGCGGCAGCAGGCATGAAAGGAATGGCAGGAGGGCAGGCGCTGGACTTGGCAGCAGAGAAGGCCCGGCAGCGTCTGAGCCTCGACGAAATCATTGCCCTGCAAGCCCGCAAGACCGGGGCGCTGATCATCTATGCCTGTACGGCAGGGGCTGATATGGGCCAGGCGGGCAAACAGGAACGTGCGGCGCTTGCCGGATATGGCGAGAGGTTGGGCTTGGCCTTCCAGATTGCGGACGATCTTCTCGACCACACAGGCAGCCAGACGGAAACAGGCAAGCCGGTAGGCCGTGATGCGGGGCGCGGCAAGGCGACTTTCGTCGACCTGCTGGGGGCAGAGGGAGCCCGGGAAAAGGCGGCCGAGCTTCTCGATCAAGCCCGGGAAAGCCTTGATCTTTTCGGAGCAAAAGCCGATTTTCTGCGGGCTGTAACCGTTTTTGTACTCGAACGAAAAGCGTGAAGGCTTCAGAAGCCCTGGGGTTCTGCCCATATATAGAGGTTGGCCCTGAATTGCGCTGCAAGGAGTTACGATGAGTAAGACGCCGCTGCTGGACAAGGTATCCTCACCGAGCGATTTGCGTCTGCTCGATGAATCGGACCTTCATACCCTGGCGGACGAGCTGCGCGCCGAGACCATCGACGCGGTTTCCAATACCGGCGGGCATCTGGGGGCCGGACTTGGTGTGGTCGAGTTGACCCTGGCGTTGCACTATATTTTCGAGACTCCGGACGACAAGCTGATCTGGGATGTCGGGCATCAGTGCTACCCGCACAAGATACTCACCGGTCGTCGTGACCGCATCCGCACATTGCGTCAGGAAGGTGGGCTCTCCGGCTTCACCAGCCGCAAGGAGAGTCCTTATGATCCCTTTGGTGCAGCACATTCCTCGACATCCATTTCGGCCGGTCTTGGTTATGCCGTGGCGCGTGACCTGAAGCACGACGATTACCGCGTCGTCTGCGTCATCGGCGATGGTGCCATGTCGGCAGGCATGGCCTATGAGGCAATGAATAATGCCGGCGCCAAGAACTCTCGCCTGATCGTGATACTCAACGACAACGACATGTCGATCGCGCCGCCCGTGGGTGCCATGAGCGCGCATCTGTCCAAGCTGCTTTCATCGCAGTCCTATCAATCCGTACGGAATTTCGGGAAGAATCTCTCCCAGCGCTTCCCCGGGCCATTCCAGAAAGCGGCTCAGCGCGCCGAGGAATATGCCCGTGGATTCCTGACCGGGGGCACGCTGTTCGAGGAACTGGGATTCTACTACGTCGGACCGGTGGACGGGCACAACCTCGACCACCTTTTGCCTGTCCTCAAGAATGTCCGTGATGCTGAGCATGACGGACCGATCCTGGTGCATGCCGTGACCCAGAAGGGCAAGGGCTATGCGCCTGCCGAAGAGGCCGAGGACAAGTACCACGGCGTGGCCAAGTTCGATGTGGTGACCGGCAAACAGGCCAAGGGAGAGCCCAAGGCGCCCTCCTATACCTCGGTCTATGCCAAGGCGCTCATAAGCGAAGCAGAGCGGGACGAGTCGGTTGTCGCCATTACGGCTGCCATGCCTTCAGGCACCGGACTGGATAAGTTTGGTGAGCGCTTCCCGGAGCGTACTTTCGACGTCGGTATCGCTGAACAGCATGGCGTGACCTTCTGTGCAGGTCTGGCGGCCGCCGGCATGAAGCCCTTTGCGACCATCTATTCGACCTTCCTTCAGCGTGCCTATGACCAGGTGGTGCATGACGTGGCGATTCAGTCGCTTCCCGTCCGCTTCGCGATTGATCGCGCCGGGCTGGTGGGCGCCGATGGTGCGACTCACCAAGGCTCCTACGACATCACCTATCTGGGCTGCCTGCCCGGGTTCGTGCTGATGGCAGCTGCTGATGAGGCTGAACTGATGCATATGGTGGCAACTCAGGCGCAAATCGATGACCGGCCCTCGGCCCTGCGCTATCCAAGAGGCGAGGGGCTGGGCGTAGAGATGCCCGACCAGGGCACGCCTCTGGAAATTGGAAAGGGACGTGTGCTTCGAGAAGGCACGAAGGTGGCCATACTTTCTTATGGCGGCCGTTTGGGAGAAGCCTTGAAAGCTGCCGATGAGCTGGCGGCACGGGGCTTGTCAGTGACGGTTGCCGACGCCCGCTTTGCCAAACCTCTCGACCAGTCCCTGATACGTCGCCTTTCTTCCGAACACGAAGTGCTTCTGACCCTCGAAGAGGGTGCGATTGGCGGTTTTGGCAGTCATGTCCTGCAATGGTTGGCAGGGGAAGGCTTGCTGGAAACCGGGGCCAAGGTGCGCCCGCTTTGTCTGCCGGATCGTTTCATTGACCATGGGAAACCGGAAAAGCAGTACCAGGAAATCGGATTGGCAGCGGACGGCATCGTGGCCTCGGCCTTGCGGGCCATGGGCTACAATGATGCCGATACACGTCCCGCTACGGCATGAAGCGCTTCCGTCTGCCCGGTGCGGTCAGACTGCTGGGAAGGGGATACCGTAGGCATTACCGGCTGACGGACTGGAAAACCGAACTCAAGGCAATGCTCAAGCTGGCATTGCCCCTGGTTGCCCTACAGCTTGGCCAGGTCGCAATCGAAACCACCGATGTCGTGATGATGGGTTGGCTGGGGCAAGACTCCCTGGCCGCGGGCGCATTGGGTGTTCATGTCTTCATGTTCTTCTGGCTGTTCACCCTGGGTGTGCTGTCTGCTGTCGCGCCCATGATTTCCCAGGCTATCGGCGCCCTTGATGAAGTCGGTGCACGCCGGACTGTACGTCAGGGTCTTTGGGCTGCGGTTGTGGTCTCTCTGCCCTCGATGATCCTGCTCTGGTACAGCGAGGACCTGTTGCTGTTGATTGGGCAGGCACCGCAGGTTGCGGCTGAGGCCCAGACTTACCTGCGCGCTGCGCTCTGGGCCTTTCCGGCCAGCATGGGCTTCGTGGTCCTGCGCTATTTCATCTCGGCACTTTCCCGTCCTCGGGCTGCCATGGTGGCCATGCTTTCCTGTGTCCTGCTGAACATCGCGCTCAACGCTTTGTTGATGTTCGGGATGCTTGGCTTTCCGCGCCTGGAGCTGTTGGGGGCCGGTATCAGCACCGCTCTGGTCCACACAGCGATGTTCCTGGGGCTGTTGCTCTATGTCCTTCGGGACCCGCAGTTTAGCAAGTACGAACTTCTGATCCGTTTCTGGAGGCCCGATTGGCAACGCTTCCGGCAATTGCTTGCACTGGGCCTGCCAATCGGCATGGTCCTGATGAGTGAAGCCGGCCTGTTTGCTGTATCCTCACTCATGATGGGGTGGCTTGGTACGACAGCCTTGGCCGCACATGCCGTGGCGATGCAGTGTGCAACCGTAACCTTCATGATGCCGTTGGGTGTCAGCCAGGCGGCAACCGTACGGATAGGGCTTGCCGCGGGCGCTGGCAGTGCGGAAGGGGTGCGCCAATCCGGCTGGATCGCGCTGGCATTGGGATTCGCGTTCATGTCTTTGTCGGCATTGATGTTCCTGACCCTTCCAGAGGTGCTCATCGGGGCGTTCCTTGACCCTGACAATCCGGAAAATGCGGAAGCCTTCGCGCTGGGTATCTCGTTCCTGGCCGTGGCCGCCCTTTTCCAGTTGGCCGATGCCGGACAGGTGGTGGGCGGCGGCATGTTGCGCGGACTGAGCGATACGCGCGTCCCCATGATCTATGCCGCTTTCGGGTATTGGGGCATTGGCATTGGAAGTGCCTGGCTGCTGGCCTTTCCTCTGGGATATGGGGGAGAGGGCATCTGGATCGGACTCGCCTTGGGCCTGACGACCGTGGCCATACTGGCCATCTGGCGATTCAGCCGGCGTACCGAGCTGGGCTTGCTTGAAAAGGCGGTTTACAGGGGAT
Source organism: Fodinicurvata sediminis DSM 21159 (assembly GCF_000420625.1). Classification (NCBI taxonomy): domain Bacteria; kingdom Pseudomonadati; phylum Pseudomonadota; class Alphaproteobacteria; order Rhodospirillales; family Rhodovibrionaceae; genus Fodinicurvata; species Fodinicurvata sediminis. Next base: position 201,046 of record NZ_ATVH01000018.1, read on the forward strand.
GACCAGGTATCGAGCCGATCGGATGATGGTGCACAAAGGCCTTGTTCCCAGCCGGGAGCAGGCACAAGCCCTGATAGAGGCTGGTCATGTGGTGGCGGACGGCAAGCAGGTGAAGAAGGCCAGCCAGAAGCTGCCGGAGGATTCAGTGCTGCAGCTGGAGGGCATTGGGACGATGCGTGTTTCTCGCGCGGGGGAGAAACTCGATCATTCCTTGGAGCACTTCGAACTGGAGGTGAGTGGGGCTGTGTGCCTTGATATTGGTGCTTCTACCGGCGGCTTCACCGAAGTTCTGCTGCGCAAGGGAGCCAACCGGGTCTATGCCGTGGACGTCGGCCATGATCAGCTTGCCGAAACGCTCAGGCAGGATTCACGTGTGGTTTCCCTTGAAGGAACGAATGCGCGCCACCTGACCAGGCTTGAAATCCCAGAGGACATTGACGTTCTGGTTTGTGATGCAAGTTTCATCTCGTTGACCAAGGTGCTGGAAAAGGCTGTTTATTTCGTGAAGCCGGATGGCGTGATGGTCACGCTTGTAAAGCCGCAGTTCGAAGTCGGTCGTGGCCGAGTGGGTCGGGGCGGTCTTGTTCGCGAGCCGGAACTTCATGAAGAGGTCAGCCGTACGGCGATTGCCTGGCTGGAATCACTCCCGGGTTGGCGTTGCCTAGGCCTGACAGACAGTCCCATAACCGGCACGCAAGGCAATCGTGAATTCCTCATGGCTGGCTGTCGGGATCTCTGAACAGGCTGCGGGTCCAAGCTATTGTCGTGTGAGGGTGCTGTCCTGCAGAAGTCCGCTTCGCGGATCATGAAAAAGCTGCTCGATCCGTTCCATGAAGGGGGCCAGGCGCTCGCCAAGTATTAGGATCCGTTCAAGCCGTGCCAAGGCTTCCGGACTTTCAATTCCACCGGAAAGGGAACGGCGGACCCAGTCCTGCAACTCCTTGTCCGGATCCGGGTAGGGTGTCAGCCGTATCGGCTTATCTGAGGGCAGGTCGGCGACTTCGCTTGCTGCTTCGATTGCCTGGCGCAGGCCCCCCAGTTCATCGACAAGACCAACGCGCAAGGCATCTGCACCACTCCAGATACGGCCACCCGCTGCGGCCTCGATTTCGTCTTCTGTCAGACCGCGCGCCTGGGCAACCTTTCCTGTGAAGTCATCGTAGACGCGGTCCAGACTGTCCTGGAACCACTGCCATTGTTCTTCATCGAAATCACTGTTCATGCTCCAGATATCGGCGTTTCGTCCCGCCTGTGCACCGTCCCAGTTGACGCCCAGGCGGTCCCATAGCCCGGAAAGCACCAACTTGCCGCCGGCCACACCGATGGAACCTGTGATACTGCCGGGCAGGGCCAGGATCCGGTCGGCTGGTGCAGCAATGAAGTAACCGCCACTGGCTGCCACGGAAGCCATGGAGACAATGACGGGAAGGCCATTCTGCTGAGCCTTGATGACTTCACGCCAGATCGTGTCCGAGGCGACATAGGAGCCTCCCGGACTTTCGACCCGCAGGATGATAGCTTTCACCTCTTCGCTGGCTGCCGCGTTCGCAATGGCATCACTGATGCGATCTGCGCCTGTACCAGCTGCAGAGAGGGCACCGCCCTCCGCTTTGCCAAGTGAGATCGATCCGTTCACGTAGATCAGCGCGATGCTAGAGCTGTCATCCTTTGGAGTGCTCTCAAGCTGGCTGTGATAGTCGGCAAGCGGTACGAGGTCGGAGGCATGCTCGTTCGCCGCTTCACTTGTGCTTCCATTTGACGGGAGACGCTCCAACAGTTCATCCCAGTAACCCAAATGATCCACCAGGCCGGCTTCCAGTGCATCGCGGGCGGAATAGGGGCCCTGGTTCATGAGCTGCCTGGCGCGCCCTTCGCTTATGCCGCGTCCTTCGGCGATGGCGGCGGCGACCTGTGAAAACCAGGAATCGAGGAGGTCCTGGAGATTGCTGCGGACAGCAGGGGACATGTCTTCGCGTACCATAGCATCGGCCAGACCCTTGTATTCTTCACGCTGGTCGAAGCGTACGCGAATGTCCCAGTCGTCCAGGAGTTGAGCAAAGAAGGGTGTTTCCAACTGAAAGCCGAGCAGATCCAGGCTGCCGGATGGCTGCAGCCAGATTTCGTCCAGCCCCGTGGCCAGGCTGTAGTGCAGGGTGCCATTGCCGGCTTCACCGAAGCTTTCTGCAAAGCCGATGGCGAACTTGCCGCTTTCCTGGAAATCGGAAACCAGGCTGCGAAGTTCCTGTGATTCTGCCGCACTCAGCTCACCATAGCCGAGTCTGACGACCAGTCCTTTCACGGCTGGATCATCGGCCGCTGCCTCAAGGCTGTCCATGACATCAATCAGGCTTGGAGAACGACCCAGACCGGAGAGGAGCAGGTTTGGGCCGGAGGGACCATATGTCATGCCACCAGCCGTATCGAGCATGAGCACCATTTGGCTCGGCAGTTCTTCCTGGCTGGTCCAGTCTTCAAAGTGACCCTGGAACTGCGTGAAGAGATAGGCAAGACCACCTACAAGCAGTAATGCCAGTACCCCGACGCTTGCCAGGAAGCCGACCAGGCATTTGAGCAGGAAGACGATAAGGCGCATGCAACCGGGCTCCCGGGTGGTTGTTGCAATTCACTGCGACGGTCGTCATACAGCGCTTCAGGATAGTCTTAAACGCCCTCTGGGCAGAAGGAAAGGTCACACGGACAATGGGCAGAAGCGCACGAAAAGGGGGTGGCCGTCAGGCTGTTGTTCAGGTCGAGACAATTGGCGGCCGCGGGGATGGGGTTGCCACTCTGGAAGGGAGGCCTGTCTTCATTCCGGCCACTTTGCCGGGGGATCGTCTTCGCGTGCGCTTGACCGCGGAGAAGGCCGGTGGCTGGCGCGGGGAGCCATTGGAGATGCTGGAAGAAGGCCCTGGGCATGCTGAGCCTCGTTGCCAACACTTTGGTCCATGTGGCGGATGTCAGTTGCAGCATCTTGAGGACAAAGACTATCGAACCTGGAAGGCCGGCCAGCTGTCACGGGCCCTCGAGCGTGCCGGTGTCCAGGCCGAGGCCATTTCAGAACTTCAACAGGTGCGGCCCTATAGCCGGCGTCGGGCCGTGCTGGCTGTGCGACGCTCGGGCGAAGGCGTGGAATTGGGATTTCGGGAACGCTTCAGCCACAGAATTGTGGCTTTGAAGGAATGCCATGTCCTTTCTCCTGATTTGTTCAATTTATGCCGCAAGTTGAAGCAGTATCTTCAACCTTTTCTTCAGCAGAAAGGACTGAGCGATCTCTTCGTGACAGAGATGGAGAACGGATATGACGTCCTGATCTCGGGGGGCGATACTCCTGACCTGCAGGCGCGTGAAATCTTCGCGAATCCGGATGTCTTGCCAGAGATCAAGCGTTTCTCCTGGTCTCCAGCAATGACAGAGCCATCGGAACCAGTCGTTCAAAGGGCAGCGCCGGAAGTCCGCTTTGGCGAGATATCCGTTTCCCCCCCACCCGGGGCCTTTCTCCAGCCAACGGCTGATGGTGAGGCCATGTTATGCAAGGCCGTACTGCATGGTTTGCCCGAGAATAAAGGTTCAATCCTGGATCTCTTCGCGGGCTGTGGAACCTTTACGTTTCCGCTTTCCAGCTATGGGACTGTTCGTGCCGTCGAGGGTGACTTGGCTGCAGCCACAGCTTTACAGAATGCGGCAAACCGAGTCGGTCTGGCAGGGCGCGTTACCGCAGAGCATCGTGACCTCTTTCGACAACCTTTCCGCCCAGATGAATTGAAGGGGTTCGATGCCGTCGTCTTCGATCCGCCGCGAAGTGGCGCCAGGGAGCAGGCAGCATATCTGGCGGCCAGCCAGGTGCCGACAGTGATTGGTGTTTCCTGCAATCCTGCGACCTTCGCCAGAGACGCAGCTCTTCTGAGCGAGGGTGGCTACAGACTGGTGTCTGCTGTTCCGGTCGATCAGTTTCTCTGGTCTGCTCACCTGGAGGTGGTCGGCGTCTTCGTGCGCGCTTGACCCTGCCAACTGCAAAGGCATAAATGCAGGAATGTTCGGACTTCCTTCTCTTTCCAAACTTCTGGTCCTGGCCGCGGTCGTCCTGGTTGTCTGGTATGGCTTCAAGATCGTGAATCGGCTGGACAATGCGCGAAAGTCCGAAGCCAAGCTGCGGGCCTATGAACGGCAGAAGGAAGAAGAAAGCCGCAAAGCGAGAGGGGAAGTCGAGGAAATGAAGGCCTGCACCAATTGCGGAGCCTACGTTCCGGCAAGCAATCCAGCTAATTGCGGACGTTCCGACTGCCCCTACTGACTTGACCTCTCGCAGATATTCTGGAAACGCGCCCTGTTATTGCGCCAACACCTGAGCTGCATTCCGTGTATCGTTGACTGAACAGGCAACCTGTTTCGATGCCTGTCTGATCGAAGAGATGTTCTCCGAGAAGTTGGCAATCGTTCGTGAGATGTCTGTAATGTTCTCGGAAACGGTTCCCGTCACGGCGCTTTGCTGTTCCAGGGCAGAAGTGATTTCAACCGCACTCTCCTTGGTGTTCTGTACGGATTGCTGAATTACCTCCAGTGCTTTGGCCGAATCTTCGGAGATTTCCTGAATCGAATTTACCTGCGCCGATACCTGCTCTGTCGCCCGTGCAGCCTGACCCGCCAGAGCCTTCACTTCACTGGCGACAACGGCGAAGCCCTTGCCGGCTTCGCCAGCCCGTGCGGCCTCGATGGCCGCGTTCAGGGCAAGAAGGTTGATCTGGGCTGCAATCTCCTGAATCGTTTCTATGATGGTTCCCATAGAGGCGGCCGAGTCAGCCATGCGTCGAGTCGAATCATTGGCTGCCTGGGTTTGTGCAAACATCTGTTCAGCAGAATCGCGCGTACCAGCCATGTTCCCCGATATGTGACGAACGGTACTGGCAAGCTCTTCGGCACTTGCGGCGACTTCACGCGCAATGGTCGAGGCGTCGGTGACCATGCTGACGGCATCCTCGGCTCTGGTGTCGAGGCCGTCGATGCTCTGATCTATCTCGGAAAAATTCGTGTCAATTATCGACTTGAGTTTCAGCAGAATGTTGACCTGCCCGGTCACATCGCTGGCGAACTTCACCACTTTGATTGGCTGTCCCTCATGATCCAGTACCGGATTGTAACTGGCTTCGATCCAGACGGAATTCCCATTCTTTCCCAGTCGCTTGAATTGGTCGGCCTGGAATTCGCCCCTTCCAAGAGTTTCCCAGAAAGCCTTGTATTCTGCAGTTTCCCTTTCTGAGGGCTCTACGAAAAGGCTGTGATGGCGCCCCTGAATTTCTTCCAGGCGATAGCCCATGAGCTTCAGGAAATTCTCGTTCGCCGTCAGGATATATCCTTTGGGATCGAATTCGATAACCGCCTGAGAACGGCTGACGGCATCGAAAACACCCTGAAGCATGAGACGCTCGTTGATGCGTTCGGTTACATCGGTAGCCAACTTTACAATCTTTGTGGTTCTGCCTTTTCGGTCCTGGACTGAACTGTAGGTCGCTTCCATCCAGATTTGACGCCCCATCTTGTCAATCCGCAAGTAGGTAGCCTGCTGGGGCTCGCCATTCCGCAAGGTTTGCCAGAATGTTCTGTGGCTTTGACTGTTACGCTGAGTGTCAGGAACAAAGATGCCGTGATGCTTTCCCGTGAGTTCCTTCAGACTGTAACCGGATAGTCTCAGGAAATTTTCATTGGCATCGATAATGTACCCCTCTGGGGTGAATTCGATGCGCGCCATCGCATGGTCGAGCGAGGCCAAAACCTGATCCGTATCGTTTCCTTTGCCCGCAGAGATAATACTCTTCAAAGACATCATTGATCCCATTCCTTGGTGTTATTGATTACCTATCGCAAGGTTGTCGTTATGTAAGCGGTCCGAGTGCCCCATAGGGTTTTCCGTTGACGGGTGCATGTGTTCTTGATTGTCCTTCTGCTGATTGCAGGGGAAAGGGCATGAGCACAGACAGCGCGGCATTACGCGCAAAGCTATCGAAACTGGAGGCTTTGTTCGCGGCGGCCGGTACGGCTGGCGAGCGTGCGGCCGCCGGGGCGGCAATGGAGCGGGTGCAGGCCCGCCTCGATGCGACGCCGGAGCCGGAGGTGGAACTGAAGTTCTCCTTTCCCGACAGCTGGACGGTGCGCCTGTTCGTGGCGATCTGCCGCAAGCACGGGCTGCGCCCCTATCGTTACCGCCGACAGCGTCATACCACCGTGATGGT